>NZ_JBOGDD010000457.1:0-11679 GCF_050701675.1 Mycobacterium sp.
TGCAGTTGCACGACGCGCTGCAGCAGGACAAGGAGGACATGCGCGCCGAGGTGGTCGCCGAAGCCGGCGCGCCGCTGGGCATGACGTACATCGCTCAGCTGGAGTGGCCCCTTGCGGACGCGATCCGGTGGCCCGCGCAGCACATCTCCGAGTTCGCCTGGGAGCGGCAGCTCGAGCAGGGCGCGCTGATGGGGGTGCCCTACGACCGTGTCGTCGTGAAGGAACCGATGGGAGTCGTCGGGGCGATCACGCCGTGGAACTTCCCGATCGAGATCATCAGCAACAAGGTGGGCCAGATTCTGGCTACCGGTAACACGATGGTGCTCAAGGCGCCGATCGAGACACCGTGGACGGCGCTGCGATGGGGTCGGATCATCGCCGAGAAGACCGACATCCCAGCCGGGGTGGTCAACATCGTCACCGCGTCCGACAACGACGTCGCCCAGCGTCTGGTGACCGATCCGCGCGTTGACATGATCTCCTTCACCGGCTCGACCGCCGTCGGTGAGCTGATCGGTCGGCTGACGGCCGCAACCATGAAGCGCAATCTGATGGAATTGGGCGGCAAGTCGGTCTATCTGCTGCTCGAGGACGCGGACCTTGCGACGACGGTGCCCGGGTGCATCGGCGCACTCATGCACTCCGGCCAGGGTTGTGCTCTTACCACTCGAATACTGGTGCCGCGCAAGCACTATGACGAGGCCGTCGAGATGGCCACCGCGACGTTCGGTGGCGTCACAGTCGGCGATCCCAGCGACCCGGCCAACTTCTGCGGGCCACTGGTGTCGGCCAAGCAGCGCGACCGCGTCATGGAGTACATCCGGGTCGCCAAGGAGCAGGGCGCTCGGGTGACGGTAGGCGGCGGCAAGCCCGAGGGTCTGGACCGCGGATATTTCGTCGCCCCAACGATTCTCGCCGATGTCAGCCCCGCGCATCGCGTGTTCCAGGAGGAGATCTTCGGACCCGTCGTCACGATCACCCCCTACGACGGTGGTGACGACAGCGCCGTGGAGATGGCCAACAACTCGATCTATGGATTGGCCGGAACAGTGCTCGGCGACCCCGAACGCGCCATGTCCGTGGCCCGGCGCATCCGCACCGGATCGGTGAACGTCAACGGCGCCATCTTCTACGGCGCCGACGCACCGTTCGGTGGTTACAAGATGAGCGGCATCGGCAGGCAGAACGGTGTCGAGGGGTTCGAGCAGCACTTGCAGACCAAAGTCATCGCGTACTAGATCTCCTCCGAAGCGAAGGAAGCAATGTCAGACATTCTCAGCGGAATCCGTGTCGTCGAGCTGGCGGCATGGACGTTCGTTCCCGCCGCCGGCGCCGTGCTCGCCGACTGGGGCGCCGACGTCATCAAGATTGAGCATCCCGAGACCGGTGATCCACAGCGAGGGCTGATCAGCTCGGGCATCGTGTCCGGGGCGGGCGGCGTCAATCACTTCGTCGAGCAACCGAACCGCGGCAAGCGCAGCATCGGGCTGGATACCTCCACCCCGGAGGGCCTCGAGTTGTTGATGAAGCTGATCGAGACCGCCGACGTGTTCGTCACCAACTTGTTGCCAGACTCCAGGCAACGGATGGGGATCGACGTCGAGCAGGTACGGGCACGCAACCCCAAGATCATCTACGCCCGCGGCCACGGCTACGGCACCAAGGGTGATCTGGCTGCGCAGGGCGGTTTCGACCTCGCCGCCTACTGGGCGCGCGGGGGCATCGGCGACGCCTATTCAGCGGGTGACGGTTCTTACCCGCCGATTCAGCGGCCGGCGTTCGGCGACTCCTACGGTGGCCTGGCCATCGCGGGCGGCATCGCTGCGGCACTGGTGAAGAGGGAGCGCACCGGTGAGCCGTCAGTCGTCGACGTGTCACTGCTCAACGCAGCCGTCTGGCAGCTCGGCCCCGATATCGTCGGCGCTGGCGTCACCGGTCAAGACATTCCGAAGTTCAATTTGGACGAGATGCCCAATCCCGTCGCCAGCATCTACAAGACCCGCGACAACCGGTTCATCGCGTTCGTTCTGTTGCAGGCCGACCGGTTCTGGTCGGACTTCTGCACACGATTGGATCGCACCGATCTGATCGCCGACGAGCGGTATGCCAGCGCGGCAGTGCGATTCGGCAACCGCAAGGAGTGCATTGCCGAGATTCGATCGGCCTTCGAATCCGAGGACCTCTCCCACTGGGAGAAGGCCTTCGCCGGATTCGACGGAGTCTGGGACGTCATGCACACCGCGCACGAGGTGCACAGCGATCCGCAGGTGATCGCCAACGGCTACCTACCGCGTGCGACGAACACGGGCGGCATCGAGTTCGCCTTGGCTGCCAGCCCCGTCCAGTACGACGAGACGCCGCTGGAGCTGGACCGCGCTCCCGAACATGGCGAGCACACCGACGCGCTGCTCGCCGAACTCGGCTTCAGTGAGGACGAGATCATTCAGTTCAAGATCGACTCGGTAGTGCTGTAGTGGCGTCGGAAGACCTCGCCCGGCGCTTCCTGCACGTCAACCTCAACTGCGAGTCGCTGGACGCCACCGAGGGGCTGTACGCAGGCCACCTTGGCCTCTCCGCCCGGATGCGGACCGATCCCGAGGTCGCGACCGACGGCAGCATTCTCGGGCTAGACGGCGAAACATATTGTGAGACCTCGTTTCTCTATGACTCGCGTGGTGGGCGGGGAGGTTGCGCACTGGAGGCCATCGAGTACAGCAGCCCGCAGCTGCGACGCGATCCGAGCGGCGATCCCACTCGACCAGGCATTCGGTCGGCGTTGCTCACCGTTGCGGACCTCGATACCACTGTCGCGGTACTGCGCGACGGCGGTGTCACGCTGAGCGAACCCGTCGAAGGTCTGATTTCGGGCGCGAGGTCAGTGCTCGCTATCGACCGGGATGGCGTCGTCGTCGAAATAGCCGAAGCTCCAAGCGAGAAGCCGGGTGCGCTGTTCTCCGGCGTTCGCATTGCCGCCATCGACGCGGTAGCGACGGGCGACTTCCTGACCGGGATCGGCTTCACCGAGGTGACGGCGCCGACGTCGGCGAAGGTGGCCGGCGAGCAACTCGCACCCGGCGGGTCTGCCGATCCGGTGGAATGCGTGGTGGCGCGGTACGTGCTCGCCGAGGATGCCCATCAGTTCAGCCTCGCCGTCGTGCAGCATCCGGATACCCGTGGCCAGAAGCCGGTGCCATGGGGCGGTAACCGTCAAGGTCTCTACCGGTGCGCCTTACGCGTCGAAAACACCGAGAAGGCAATGAGTTTGGTGCCGGACTTCGTCGAAGTGATGGGCGACCCGGTGTGGTGCCCGTTGCCGGGAACCAAGATCGAGGGTCTCTACATCGCCTTCCTGCGTTCTCCTGACGGGGTGGTATTCGAGTTCGTCGAACGGCCGCTGAGCTTCTTCACCCGCTGAGACTGCAACCACCGCGCAAGCGTCTCGGACTTTCCCGCGGTAGTTGCAGTTTCGTTGAAGTGTCGGTGGCGCGTGCCAGCGTAATCGCATGGGGGACGCCTTCCGAGGCACCGAGGCGATGGCCAACGGTGAGCTCACCGAGTACGCATTGCGACGCTGGTATCGCCCGATCTTTCGCGACGTCTACGTTCCGAAGCAGCATGCCGCATCGGTCCGCGACCGCACCCACGGAGCGTGGCTGTGGTCGAAGGGAAGGGCGGTCATCTCGGGTGTAGCTGCCGCGGCGTTGCATGGTGCGGAGTGGGTCGACGACGACATCCCGATCGAGCTCCTGCTGAACTGCACCCATCCTCCGCGGGGCATCGTGGCGAGAAACGAGACCATTGCCGACGACGAGAAGATGTACATCGGCACACTGCCCGTGACCACCCCCGCGCGGACCGCGTTCGACCTCGGCAGGCACCACGCGCGCGGCCAAGCGCTCGCACGACTCGACGCCCTGATGCGGGCCCGGCCGTTTTCGATGGAAGACGTGATGTTGCTGGACAAGCGTTACCCAGGCGCCCGCGGCGCGCGCCGCTTGCGCGAGCTGCTCCCCTTGGTCGACGGCGGCGCGATGTCCCCGAGGGAGACTCGGCTGCGCCTCTTGTACATCGACGCGGGCTTTCCCAAACCCACCACGCAGATCCCCGTCGTCGACGAACGCGGGCGACACGTCCGCACGCTCGACCTGGGGTGGGAGGAGTTCATGGTCGCCGCCGAGTACGACGGGGATCAACACCGCACGGACCGCGTCCAGTACGTCAAGGACCTCAGAGTCTGGCCAATCCTCCAACACCTGGGCTGGGACGTCACACGCGTCATCAAGGAGGATCGTGACGCCGACATCACCGCCCGCACCCATCGGGCAATGGTGGCCCGCGGCTGGGAACCGTGAGCGCACGACGAGACTGAAGCCGCCGTGTGGGCTACTCGAATTTCTCCGCGTCAGTTGCAGTCTCGGTGGAGAGGGTCACTGCCCGGTCAGTCCCCGTGGCGATGTCCCGTACAACCAGCTGACAGCCTGGCCGATCTCCGAAAAGGACAGCGAAGTATCGTCTTTGGCGTGATAGGCGCCAGGCGCCTCGGTGAAGCCCTCGATACGGGTCAGCTTGGCGCCGCTGATGCGCAGGATCTGACCGGTCAGCCAGGATGACTGCGAGGATTGCAGCCAGGCGACCACGGGGGAGCTGCGGGCGGGGTCCAGCGCGGGATCGTCGGCGCGGGCGCCGAATACGCCTTCGGTCATCCGTGACATCGCCAGTGGTGAGATCGCGTTGACCGCAACGCCGTAACGCTGCGCTTCCATCGCGGTCACCACGGTCAGGTTGGCGATCGCCGCCTTCGCAGCGCCGTACGCGCTCTGCCCGACGTTGCCCCACAGGCCGGCGCCCGACACCGTGTTGACGATGTGCGCGTCAATGCGATTGCCCGCCTTGAACTGTGTCCGCCAGTATTCACAGGCGTGTTTCGTGACGGCGAAGGTGCCCTTGAGGTGTACGGCGATGACGGCGTCCCAATCGGCCTCGCTGGCGACGGCCACCATGGAGTCGCGAAGGATTCCGGCGTTGTTGACCACGCCGGTCAGGGACCCGAAGGTGTCCACCGCGGTGGAGATCATGTCGGCGACGTCATCCCACGTCGACACCGAACCGGTGTGCGCGACCGCCTTACCGCCTGTCGCCTCGATCTCGGCGACCACGTCGGCCGCCGGACCTTCTGCGTCCGCGCTCGTACCGTCCCGCCCGACGCCTGGGTCGTTCACGACGATTGCAGCGCCCTGCCTTGCCAATTCGAGACAGTGCCCGCGGCCGATGCCTCGCCCGCCGCCGGTGACCAGAACGACCTTGCCGGTCAAGGGGCCTTCAGACATCGATCGTCATCTCCTTCATCGAGAGAATAATTCAGTGATCAGCGCGCGTCGCTGCGACCAGTCGGCGGCACGCAGGTCGACGTGTCCGCGCTCGGTGACGATGACGTCGACGTCGTGGGCGGGGGTGGAGGCGGGTCGGCTGAGCTGCTCCACCAGGGGTGAACGGCCGTTGGTCGAGGACGGGACGGCGATGATCGACAGGCCGCCGCTGCTCATCCGTGCCGCTGCGCAGTAGTCGGGATGTCCGCCGATCCCGCCGAATACCTTCTCGCCCACACCCTCGACGTTGATCTGCCCGTACGGATCGATCTCGATGGCGGTGTTCACCGCGATCAGAGGCACCCCGTGCGACAACCGGGTGAGATCGTGCGTGTGTTCAATGCCATGCAGAATCGGGCGCCCATCGGCCCAGTCGTACAGCGATTTGCTGCCAAACAGGTACGTCGCCGAGGGTAGGCCGACCAGCAGGCCGTGCCGGTCGAGGTCGACGACTGCGTCGGTGAGCATCCCGGTGTCGATGCGCAGTGGCACCGTTGCTCGGCGCAGCAGAGCGGTGCCGAGTTGTCCCGGACCGTACTGCACTCGCGCGCCCTCCGGGACCAACCGCAGGACCTGGTCTGCGAGCGCGTCGTGAATGGGTTCGGGCTCGCGCTGCGGTACGTGGACCAGGCCGCCGCGCACCGCGCCGAGCACCTCGACCTCGGACGCATCGAGCGCGGGCCCGGCGGCCGCCGCAGGGCCCTGCGTGTCGATCACACCGAGAGTCCTTGCACCGCGGTCGAACACCGTGCGTTGCCACGAGACCTCGCTACCGAACTGCAGTACTGCGTCGCGCTGAACCAGCCGAGTGATCAGCACGTCCGGTTGCAGCACGTCGGTCAGCAGGGTTGGGATCGCGGCGAGTCGCGTCGGCAGAAAGCGGGCCCGTGGATGGCGCAACACGTCCCGCAGGCCCCATCCGGGCATCAGCGCGATGACTTCGGTGAACGCGTCGACGTCGAGGCCCTCTACTGGCGCCGGGAGCCAGCCCAGCACCAGTGATACCGAGCCCACGTCGCGCGCGACCTCGGTGAGTACCGCACCCACGGGCGTCCCGTCGTCGAGGCACCGCAGCACACCGACACCGTCGCCGAGCGCCACCGTCATCTCCGGGCGCAACACGTCGCGCAGCGCAGCGGTCAGCCCGGGCCGAGTTGTCACAGAACTCATTTCGGAAGTCCGAGCACCCGTTCGCCGAGGATGTTGCGCTGAATCTCGCTGGTGCCGCCCAAGATCGTCTGCGCTCGCCCGACCAGCATCGCGTGCACCAGCTCGGCGCCATCCGAGTCGTCGCCAGGATCTACGCAGGCATCGGTACCCAGCACTTCGGTCGCCATGTCACCGAGGTCGCGGTCGGTCTCCGAGGTCATCAGCTTGAGCACCGAAAACGCCGACGAACCGGTGTCGCCGGCCTCGATGGCCCGCTGCCAGGTGAAGCGCAACAGCCACATTCGGCTCCACAGCTTGGTCATCGACCGACTCAGCACCGGATCGAGCAGATCGCGATCGCGCGCGGCCTGCATCATCCGCTCGTGAAGCTTGAACATGGACACCGCCTGCGAGCCCAGCGTCAGCCGTTCACGACCGAGCGTCACCATGGCGATCGTCCAGCCCTGGCCGGCTTCGCCGATGAGCGCGTCATCGGCGAGTTCGACCTCGTCGAAGAACACCTCGTTGAACTTGCTCTCGCCGTCGAGCTGGGTGAGCGGTCGCACCGTCACCCCTGCGGCGTCCATCGGCACGATGAACATGCTCAGGCCGCGGTGGTTCTCCGGACCCGTCCTGGCCAGCAGCAAGCCGTACCTGGCGGAGTTCGCCGCGGAACTCCACACCTTCTGGCCGTCGATGCGCCAGCCGTCGGCGGTCTTCTCCGCCTTCGTGCGCACGCCTGCCAGGTCCGAGCCTGCGCCCGGCTCGGAGAAGAGTTGGGTCCAGACGTCGTCACCCATGCGGATCGGCTCAAGGAACCGAGCCTTCTGAGCATCAGTGCCGAACTTGATCAGAACTGGGCCGACGAGGTCGATCGCCGTGATCCCGAGTTGTCGCGGAACGCCGGCGCGGGCGCATTCGTCGGCGAAGATGGCCTGCCGGGTGACCGAGGCGTCCTGGCCGCCGTATTCGACGGGCCAGTGCAGGCACACGTGTCCGTGCTCGGCCAGGTATCTGTGCCAGGCCCGGCCAGGCCCTACGTCGGCGTCAGTTGGGGTGGGCCCGTAGTTGCGCAGACCGGCCGGCTTCTCGGCATTCTCCAGAAACGACCGGATGTCGGACCGCAGCGTCTCGGTGTCCTCGGCTACCGGCACGTCACTTCCCGTCGAGGGAGGTGACGTGCGAGCACAATGCGGCGAGCATCGGTGCCTCCTCGTATTCTACGTGTCAATCCGAGAAATATTTAGCTATATCGATTGGGGAGTCTAGGCGCGCCGATCGTGGCCAGCAAGCGAGTCACGAAAGGTTGGTCAGTGATGCCAACCGGTCCCAGTGCTGGGCTGGGGCCCCGAGCACCACCTCGTCCGTCCGCGCCCTCCTGAAGTAGAGGTGGGCGGGGTCCTCCCAGGTGAAGCCAATGCCGCCGTGAATCTGGACGTTGGCGGACACCGCGTCGCGCAGCGCCTCCGAGCACACCGCCTTGGCCATGCTGGCGCGCCAGTCCGACTCGCCCGCCGCGCTAGCGTCTTCAGAGCCGTCGAGGGCCTGCAGCGCGGCCTGCGACGCCGACCGCGCCCACTCCAGATCGACCAGCATGTCGGCGCACCTGTGCTTGATGGCCTGGAAGCTGCCGATCGGCCTGCCGAACTGCTCGCGGGTACGCGCATAGGCCGTCGCGATCTCGAGCACCCGTTCGCACGCGCCGACCTGCTCCGCCGACAGGACGGCCAGCGCGACATCGACGTTGCGTTCGACGACGGCGTCGATGGGACCTGCACCAGAGAGTCGGACCGCGGCCGCCGCGTTCAGCGTGACGGTGGCCATCGGTCTGGTGCCGTCGAGCACGCGTTCGGCTTCGGCGGCGACGCCGTCGGCGGTGGTGGTATCGATGAGGAACACCGCTGGTTCGCCGTCCTCTGCGGTGGCGGCGACGACGAGGTCCTCGGCGGCAGTGCCGCCGAGGACGTGGCGCACGGTGCCGTCTAGGTGCCAGTCCTCGCCGGTGCGCGACGCGATCAGCGCCACCGCCGATCGACGCCACAGCCCGCCGTCCCCGGTCAGCGCCGCGGCAGCGGTGCGCCGGCCTTCGATTAATTCCGTGAAGCGCTTCTCGGCGTCGGGGTCGTGCTCGGTGAAGTCCAGAAGCAGGCCGGTGGCCAGCACCGCAGAACTGACGAACGGGACCGGAGCCAGAGCGCGGCCCAGTTCGTGGGCGACCACGCCCAGTGCCGACGCGCCGTAGCCCGCGCCGCCCAGGCGCTCGGGCAGCGCGATGGCCGCCACCCCGACCTGGTTGCACAGCACGTCCCAGAGCGCGGTGTCGAAACCGGGTTGCTCACCTGCGCTACCCGCGGCGCCCTCGCCGTAGGCCACGGCGCGTACCCGCTCCTCCGGCGACAGCCGCTCACAGACGGAGCGCACGGACTGCGCGAGTTCCCGACGTTCGTCTTCTTCCAGTGCCGTCAACGGGTCTCTCCTGCGATCTGTTGGGCCAGTGCGGACTTGGCGACCTTACCCAACCCGGTCAGCGGGAACTCTTCGACGAGGACGAGCCGCTCCGGCCACTTCTGCTTCATCAGTCCGCGTCCTTCAAGGAACGTGCACAGCTCGTCGAGGGTGACGTCGCGGTGCCGCTGCGAACGCCGCACGACCGCGCAGACAAGCTCGCCGCGTAGTTCGTCGGGCTGGCCGAGCACGGCGATCTCGTCTACCAAGGGATGGCCCAGCAGCTCGTTCTCGATCTCGTCCGGCGCGATGTTCTCGCCCTTGCGGATGATCAGATCCTTCGACCGCCCGGTCACCACGATGCGCCCGTCGGGACGCAGATGGCCCCGGTCCCCGCTGCGGAACCAGCCGTCCGTCGTCACGGCTTGGTCCCACTGCCCGGATTCGACGTAGCCCGGTGTCAGATTGCCGCCGCGCAGCTCTATCTCGCCGGTCGGACCGATCCGGACCTCCGAGCCCGGGATCGGTCGTCCCGCGCTGTGTGCCAGCTGCTCGTCGGTGTCCGCTGCCTCGCTGACACAGATCATCGGTGCCTCGGTCATCCCATAGGCATGTACGACGGGGACCTTCAGGTGCTCGCGCACCTGCCGGTGTACCTCGGGCGGGCACGCGGCGCCGCCGCCGATCAGCATCCGCAACTCCGGCATCAGCAATTCGGTTGTCGGCGCGGCCATCTGGGCCGATAGAAGCATTTGGTAGAACGCGGTGCTGGCACCGGTCACCGTCACCCGGTGTTCGGCGAGCAGTCGCGGCAGGTCATCGGCGGCCACCTTGGGAATCAAGAGCACGGGGAAGTCGCCGAGCAGGGCGGCGGCGAGGTACACCATGCCGCCCACGTGTGCGATGGGGAAGGCGATTGTGCCGACCTCCTGAGGATGGCTGCCCAGTCCGATGTGCGCGACGTAACCGCGTGAGGCGCTGAGCAACGTCGCATCGCGGTGGCGCACGCCCTTTGGGCGGCCGGTGGTGCCGGAGGTGAAGTACACCCAACTCGGTTCTGCCGCCGTATGCGCTCGGCCCAATTCAGGGTGCGGTGAGCGCATCGAGGTCTGCAACTGCTCGACGAGGTCAGGAGGCACGATGACGGTGCGCACCCCTGCTGGCGTATTGGCGACCGTCGATTCGTCGACCAGCAGGATGTCAGCCTTGGCGACATCGACCGTGGTGCACACCTCGCGGGCTCGGTAGAGGTGCAGCACCGGGGCCTGGACGACGGGCGTGCGGGCCAGTGCCAGCATCACCACTGCCGCGTTGACGTGCGAGGGCAGCTGCCAGCCGACCGTCATTCCCTGGCGCACGCCGACATCCCACAGCCATCGAGTGGCCGCCGACGAGAGCGCGGCGACCGCGCTGACCGTCAGCGTCACACCCGAGATATCGCGCAGCAGTGGACGATCCGGTCGGCTGGCGGCACACTCGTCCAGCAGACCGGCGATGGTGCCAGCCGTCACCGCATGACGGTCAGTCAACGTCAGCTCAGCCGTGTACCGGGCGTGAACTTGACGGGCAGTTCCCGCACGGCGTACACCTCACCCGCGTCCTCGAACATCTTCGGCTCCGCGGCCAATTCGAAGTCGGGCAGCCGCTCGAGGATCTGGGTGATCATGACGTCGAACATCATCTTGGCGTAGTGCGAACCGAGGCAGCGGTGCATGCCCACGCCAAACGCCATCTGCTTCTTGGCATTCGGGCGTGACAGGTCCAGCTCGTCGGGGTCCTCGAACATCGCAGGGTCGCGATTCGCCGCCGCCCACATCAGGATCGCGCGATCACCCTGACACAGAGGCTGTCCGTGGAAGTCGGCATCGCGCGAGACGGTGCGCGCCAGACCCAGAGTCGGCGTGTACAACCGCAGAAGTTCGTCAGTGCCCTTCTTGACCAGACTCGGGTCATCGATGAACTGCTGGCGCAGCTGGGGATCCCGGCACAGCCGTAGCAGCACATTACCGGTGAACCCGCTGGTGGTATCCATGCCACCGAGCATCATCAAGACGGTGTACATGGTGATCTGACCGTCATCGAGCGGTTGGTCGTTCAACGTACCGCGCAGGATGTCGCTGAACAGCTCGTCGCCAAGGCCTTCGGCTCTCCGCTGCTCCATGTGCTTGACGATCTCGCCGAACATCTCCATGCCGGCCATCCCGGCCTTCTCCGGATCGTGCGCGCGATCGTGGACGGTGCTGTGCACCCAGTGCACCCAGTCCATGTGACGTGACTCGTCGAAGTTCAGCAGTCGCAGAATCAACCGGGCGGGCAGCGGGGTGGTCAACTCGGCAACCAGATCGCATTCGCCGCGCTCGATGAACGCATCGATCGCCTCGTTGGTCATGTCGGTGGCGGCCTGTCGGAACCGCTCCGCAGATCCTGGCGAGAACCGTTTGAGCGTGACCTCGCGTAACTCCTGGGTCTCCGGAGGGTCCGACTCGATCGGCAGGATTGGCAGCGGCAGCTCGCTGGCGGGCACACCAACCGACGGATAGGAGTTGAACAGGCCGTCGTCGCGCGCGGCCTCGAATACCGATGCATAGTCGGCAAGCGCCCAGAAGCCCTCGTAGTGGTCGGAATGTGCCACCGGACAGCCTGATTCACGCATGTCGCGGAACCTGGCGTGTGGGTCCTCCCGGAACTCGGCCGAGTGGTGGTCGAGGTCCACCTCGGC
>NZ_JBOGDD010000458.1:0-1577 GCF_050701675.1 Mycobacterium sp.
CCCTATTTCCGGACCGCATCGACCTCGGTGTGGGGCGTGCAGCCGTTCCCGCGGAAATCGAACAGGCGCTTAACAGGTCTGGGAGTGCCGCGGGTGGTCAGGATGACCCGATGGCGGCAGCCGGAGCATGGCTACGGGATCAAGACCAGATCGAGGAGCTCCTGGCCTGGCTTCGATTTCCGACCGATCCGGAGAACCCGTATGAGGAGATCGCACCCGGTGTGGCGGGCGGTCCGGCACCTTGGGTGCTGGGTTCATCGCCGAACAGCGCATTATTCGCCGCGCATCTCGGACTGCCATACTGCTTCGCGGGCTTCATCAAGCCTTCTGCGGCCTCGACGGCAATACAGATCTACAACGCTGCGTTCACCGCCTCAGACTTCGCGGACCAGCCCTACAGCATGCTGTCGCTTGACATCAGTTGCGCGGGTGATGATCTCGAAGCCAGGGAACTTCGCGCCTCCGCCGAATTGGTCCGACGCGACCTCGCCCGAGGTCTGGTGCGATCGGGGCCACTACCCAGTCCGGAGCAGGCACTGGCGCAGTTGGGTGTGACACCTGCACCTACGCCAGTTCGCAGCGCGCAGCTGCCGCACCAGATCTCGGGAACACCAGAGCACCTCGCGGATGTGCTTGACGAGATCCTCGCCCAGACAGGAGTCGACGAGATCTTGGCCCACGATTCGATCGGCGATCCAGATTGCCGGATGGCGTCCTATGGCCTACTTAGTTCACTGATCACCGATCAGCCCACGTTGAATGCCCCCGTTTCGGCATCGGCCTCCGGAAGTTCTCGATGAGCACCGTCCAAGACACCGAGCAACCAGTCGACGCCCTCGGTCTTGGCCCGCGGTTGGAGATCGACAATCTCGAGGTCTCCTTCCGCCGAAACGGTACGACGATTCACTCGGTCCGTGATGTCAGTATGCAGGTGGGGCCTGGCGAAATCGTCGCACTGGTCGGCGAATCCGGCTCGGGCAAGAGTGTGCTCGGCCTCAGCGTGCTCGGGTTGTTACCGGCCGACGCGGCGCCGTCGGTTCGGGGTCGGGTGGCGGTCTGCGGCACCGACATGGTGGCTGCCACCGCTACTCAGAGGCGCGCGGTCCGCCGACAGCATCTCGGCGCGGTCTTCCAGGATCCGATGACGTCTCTCAACCCGACCATGCGTATCGGCGATCAGGTCGCGGAGGCCGCAGGGTCGCGCGTCGACGCTCAGCACGTGCTCGAACTGGTCAGGCTGCCGGCGGCCAAACGGCGGATGCGGGCCTATCCCCACGAGCTATCCGGCGGACAGCGACAACGCGTCATGATCGCGATGGCCATCGCCGCCCAACCGGACCTGATCGTGGCCGACGAGCCGACTACTGCCCTTGATGTCACTGTGCAGTCGCAGATTCTGGCGCTGCTCTCGGATCTGAGGGACGAGATCGGGTGCTCGGTATTACTCGTCACGCACGACTATGCCGTGGCAGCCCAGATCGCTGACCGCGTCGCCGTGATGTACGGCGGCAGAATGATGGAGTTCGGCGACATGGGCGAGGTGCTCTCAGCACCCTCCCATCCGTACACACATGGGT
>NZ_JBOGDD010000459.1:0-3506 GCF_050701675.1 Mycobacterium sp.
TCCCACTGCGTCACCACGAAGTAGCGGTTCTCGCCCTTGACCGGGCGTAGCAGCTGAAAACCGAGGAAGCCCGGCTGGTTGTCGACGGCGTGTGCACGGTTGGCGAACCGCTTCTCCAACTCGGGGCCTGCGTCGGGCGGAACCTCGATGGCGTTGATCTTTACGACGGACATGGGCCCAAGGTTACCGTCCCGTTATCTTCGGCCGCCTCCCGCTGCTGCAGGATGGCGGGCATGCGTACCCCACTGCTGACGGGCTGCGGAGGCGAGGGCGAGCCCATCGTGCTGGTCCACGGGCTGATGGGGCGTGGCACCACGTGGTCGAGGCAGACGCCGTGGCTGGTCGGGTTGGGGGAGGTGTACACCTACGACGCGCCGTGGCACCGCGGGCGTGACGTCGAAGACCCGTATCCCGTGAGCACCGAGCGGTTCGTGGCCGATCTCGCCGACGCCGTCGCCGAGCTCGGGCGGCCCGCGACGTTGATCGGACATTCGATGGGCGGGCTGCACTCCTGGTGTCTTGCGGCGGCGCGGCCCGATCTGGTGACCGCGCTCGTCGTCGAGGACATGGCACCCGACTTCCTGGGGCGCACGACGGGCCCGTGGGAGCCGTGGGTCCATGCGCTACCGACCGAATTCGCCGCCGAGCAAGAGGTTTTCGACGAGTTCGGACCCGTGGCCGGACGCTACTTCCTCGAGGCGTTCGACCGCACGGAGACGGGCTGGCGGCTGCACGGTCACACCGCGCGTTGGGTGGAGATCGCCGCCGAGTGGGGGACGCGCGAGTACTGGCGGCAGTGGCGCGGCGTCCTGGCGCCCACCCTGCTGATCGAGGCGGGCAACGGGGTCACCCCGCCAGGGCAGATGAGGCAGATGGGCGAGACGGGCCACCGGGCCACGTATCTGCGCGTGCCCGGCGCCGGCCATCTCGTTCACGACGACGCCCCCGCGGAATACCGCGACGCGGTCGAATCGTTCCTAACGCCGTTCACCCGTCACGCCTGAAGCGGGCCACGTTGGATTGCGTTCGAAGCGGGTGCGGGCGGCGTCGACGTCGTGAGCCACGCGGTAGTAGTCGCGATCGCCGTATTCCTTCAGCAGGCTGGCGCGGACCGCGTCGTTGCGGTGGGTGCTCCAGCTGAGCAGGGCGGCGATGGCGAATGGGGCGGACAGGACCAGGAAGGCAAGTAAAACGTTCATGGCAGCAATTGTTCGCTCGGAAATATCCCGCCAACAGTGGCAGGACTGTCCCAGTGCGTTAAGATACTGCCATGCTTGAGACTGTCTCGGTTTTGGTGGCGGACGGCGTGGCGCCATTCGAGTTCGGCGTCATCTGCGAGGTCTTCGGCATCGACCGCTCGGGCGACGGCGTGCCCAACTTCGACTTCAAGATCTGCGGACCCGAGCCGGGCCGGCCACTGCGGATGACGGTCGGCGCATCGCTGACCCCTGAGCACGGGTACGACGCTCTCGTCGGTGCCGACCTGGTGGCCATTCCTGCCATCGCGGGCCCCGACTATCCGCAGGAGGCGCTCGACGCCGTCCGCGCTGCCGCCGCATCGGGATCGATCATCCTGACCGTCTGCTCCGGTGCATTCGTGGCCGGTGCGGCCGGACTCCTGGACGGCCGCAAGTGCACCACCCACTGGATGCATGCCGACGCCCTTGCAGCGCTGCATCCCACCGCGGAGGTCGACCGCAACGTGCTCTTCGTCGACGACGGCAACCTCATCACCAGCGCGGGCACGGCCGCGGGAATCGACGCCTGCCTGCACCTGGTGCGACGCGAACTGGGCAGCGAGATCACCAACACCATCGCCCGCCGGATGGTCGTGCCGCCCCAGCGCGACGGTGGCCAACGCCAGTACATCGACCAGCCGATCCCGGTTCGATGTTCGGAAGGGTTTGCGCCACATCTCGATTGGATTCTGGTCAACCTGGAAAAGCCGCACACCGTCGCGACCCTCGCGAAGCGCGCCAGCATGTCGGCACGAACCTTCGCGCGCAGGTTCGTCGACGAGACGGGCCGTACGCCCATGCAGTGGGTCACCGACCAGCGCGTGCTCTATGCCAGGCGATTGCTCGAAGAGACCGATCTCGACATCGATCGGGTGGCCGACAGGTCGGGTTTCGGCACCGCCACGTTGTTGCGGCACCACTTCCGTCGGGTCATCGGCGTCACCCCTTCGGATTACCGCCGCAGGTTCGCCTGCGATGATTCCGGTTGCGCGGCAACGGCTTAGCGGGTTACAACACGCCGGAAACCGTCGCGATCATGGGGCGTAGAGGCACCAGTGGCCGGGAACGCCCTTGAGCTCGTGCTCGCCGCGGTCGGTGAACGTCCGGTGCGAGCCGGTCACTATCTCGCGCACCGTCGACGAGACCAGTACTTCGCCCGCGCCCGCCAGTGCCGCGACCCGCGCGCCGATGTGCACCGCCATGCCCGCGATGTCCTGGCCGCGCACCTCGACCTCACCCGCATGAATCCCGACCCGCACCTCGAGGCCGAGCGTCCTTACCGCATCGACGACCTGTTCGGCACAGTCCAGCGCGACACTGGGGCTGCTGAACGTCGCGACGAAACCGTCACCGGCCGTGTTGACTTCGCGACCCCCGAAGCGCCGCAACTCTCGTCGCACCAGGTTGTCGTGGCTGTCGAGCAGATCGCGCCAGTGGTCGTCGCCGAGCGCAGCGGCCCGCTGCGTCGATCCGACGATGTCGGTGAACACGATCGTGGTGAGCACGCGTTCGGCGTCCGAGCCGCCTCGCGACCCGGTGACGAACTCCTCGATCTCGGCGAGAAGGGGCATCGCGTCGCCGACCCAGTAGAGGGTGTCCGCACCAGGTAGCTCGACGTAGCTGGCGCCAACGATGTGCTTGGCGAGATACCTGCCGTGTTCCACCCCGACGAACGTGGCGTCCTTGCGATGCATGATCAGGGTTGGTGAAGTGACGAGGGAAAGCTTGTCCCGCGCATCGGCGTCGACGAGCGCCTGACCGGATCTGCGGGCCATGCTCGGGGAGGCGGCGCGGTTGCCCGCGGCGTCCCACCACGTCCGGAACGCCTGGTCGTGGGCAACCGAGGGCGCGATCGCCGCGAGCACGTCGACGCCCCGATCGACGGCATCGGGCTCCATCGCCACCGAGGTGAACGGAACGGCAGCGCGGGGGTGCGTTCCGGCCGGGTAGTCGGGGGCCCACAGCACGCGGGCAGATCCGTTGATCAGCACCAGGTTGGCCACCCGCTCGGGACGGTCGGCCGCCAGGAAGAGCGCGCTCATCGCGGTGAATCCCGAGGCGAGGATCGTGGCACTCTCGCAGCCGACGGCGTCCATGACCGCGAGCGCATCCTCGGCCCAGCATGCCGGGGTGATCTTGTCCGCGCCGATGCGAGACGACATCCCCATGCCGCGATGATCGAACCGAATCACCCGGCAGAATGACGACAGGCGCCGGTAGAACCGGTACATCGAAGGCTCGGAGTCGATCGAGTCGATCGGTACGAAG
>NZ_JBOGDD010000460.1:0-2235 GCF_050701675.1 Mycobacterium sp.
ACGCCCTGCAGGGCTCGGCCGCGGCCGATACGCTGAACGGTGGTCTCGGCAACGACACCATCGACGGCGCGGGCGGCGGCGACACCATCATCACCGGCGACGGCGCCGATGTGATCGTCATCGGGCAGGGCCAGTCGACCCTGGCCTGGGCGCAGGGCGACGTCGTCTCGGACTGGAGCGCGAGCGATACGGTGCGGTTCGCGAATGTCTCCGGCGACGCCACGACCTACGCCGAGCGGACCGTGGCCGACTATGGCGCGGCGATGAACACCGCCCAGGAGCTGATCTCGACGGGCGCCGTGAACGTGGTCGCCGTGGCGATCGGCGGCGATGTCGCGGTCTATGCTGACACCGGTAACAACAATGGCGTGGCCGACGACGTGGTCATCCTGACGGGCCGTACCCTGGCCGACGTCAGCGCTGCGAACTTCGGACTGGGCGTCGTGACGCCCCCGGTCACGCCGCCGGTGACTGTGCCCGGCAACGACGACCTGCACGGCACGGCCGCGGCCGACACGCTGAACGGCGGCGTCGGCGACGACACCCTCGACGGCGCCGGCGGTGGCGACACCATCATCACCGGCGACGGCGCCGACGTGATCGTGATCGGGCAGGGCCAGTCGACCTTGGCGTGGGCGCAGAGCGACGTGGTTACGGACTGGAGTTCGAGCGACATCGTGCGGTTCGCCAATGTGTCCGGCGACGGGACGACCTATGCCGAGCGCACTGCGGCCGACTACGGCGCGGCGATGAACGCGGCCCGCGACCTGATCACGACCAGGACCGTCAATGTCGTGGCGGTGGCGATCGGCAGCGATGTCGCGGTCTATGCCGACACGGGCAACGACAACGGCGTGGCCGACGATGTGGTGATCCTGACCGGCCGCACGCTGGCCGACGTCAGCGCCTCGAACTTCGGCCTCACGGGCGGGGCCTCCCCGCCGGTGACGCCGCCCGTGGTTTCGCCCCCGGCTGCCCCCACCGGCCTCAAGCTCGATGCGGCGTCCGACAGCGGCCTGAAGGGCGATGGGCTCACCAACGTCGCCCAGTTCCAGATGACCGGCGTCGCCGAGAAGGGCGCGTCCGTCTCGCTCTTCGACGGAACGACGCTGGTCGGCACGGGCCAGGCCGACGCAGCGACCGGCGCTTTCTCGGTGGCGGCGTCCTCGCCGCTGGCCGACGGGGCGCACACGCTTTCCGTCACCGCAGCGAACAGCGGCGGCGCGAGCAGCTATTCGGCGTCCGTGCAGGTCAGGCTCGACACCGTCGGCCCGGCCGCGCCCACCGCCAACCTGATGTCCACCGACAGCGGGACCAAGGGCGACGGGATCACCAACGTCGGTCTCATCCGCATGGACGGCGTGGCCGAAAAGGGCGCCGCGGTGACGCTGTATGACGGCCAAGCGGTTGTCGGCACGGTCACGGCCAACGCCACGACCGGCGCCTACAGCATCACGGCGAAGACCGCCCTGGCCGACGGCGCACACGACCTGCATGTCCAGGCGACCGACGCGGCGGGGAACCTGGGCGTGGCCTCGAACTCCACCCTGGTCATCGACACCAAGGCCGCCGTCAGCGCCTTCGACGCCTTCACCGAAACCCCGACCGGCTCGCGGATGACGGTGGCGCTGCATGGGACCGCCAGCGACGCGACCTCCGGCGTCGCCTCGGTCAACGTCCTGCAGGATGGGACTTCGATCGGCAGCGTCACGCCGGTGAACGGCGCCTGGTCGATCAGCAAGACAAACGTGTCGGACGCCGTCCACACCTACACCCTGCAGACCACCGATGCGGCCGGCAACGTCGGCGCCGGGTCCTCGACGCTGATCCTCGGCAGCTCCGGCGCCGACAAGATCGTCGGCAAGGCCACCGACGACGTCATCCACGGCGACGCCGGGGCCGACACCCTGACCGGGGGGACCGGTGCGGACGTGTTCGTCTACAACGCCCTCGACGACGCGGCGCTGGGCAAGTCCAAGACCAGCCCGCTGGACACGATCACCGACTTCCAGTCGGGGACCGACAAGCTGGACCTCTCCGACCTGGGTCACATGGCCTTCAAGGGGCAGTCCGCGACGGTCGGGGCGAACGAGGTGAGCTGGTACGTCTCGAGCGGCAACACCTTCGTCACCGGCGACGTCACCGGCGACGGCAAGGCCGACTTCATCATCCAGTTGAAGGGCGCGCTGGCGCTGAGCGGCTCGGACTTCCTGCTGGGCTAAGAGTTCCGCGCCC
>NZ_JBOGDD010000461.1:0-1599 GCF_050701675.1 Mycobacterium sp.
TGTATCGCAAGATCGTGCTCGACGCGGACGCGTCCGCCGGCGTCCCCGTCGACCCGTTCGTCCAACTTCGTGGCGCGATCGAGGCAGTGATCGCGTCATGGCACAGTCCGCGGGCAGTGGCCTACCGCGCGCATCACGGGTTGGACGCCGGCGCGGGCACCGCGGTCGTGGTGCAGGCGATGGTGTTCGGCAACCTCGGTGACGACTCGGGCACCGGCGTCCTGTTCAGCCGCAATCCGGCCACGGGTGCCGACGAGCCGCTGGGCGAATGGTTACCAGTGGCGCAGGGCGAGGACGTGGTCTCGGGCACCTTCGACTGCCTGCCTCTCGATGCGTTGCGTGACGCGCAGCCAACGGTGTTCACCGAGCTGATGGCGGCGGCGAATCAGCTCGAACGGCTCAGTCGCGATGTGCAGGACATCGAGTTCACCGTCGAAGCGGGCCGACTCTGGCTGCTGCAGACCCGCGTCGCGAAGCGGTCCCCACAGGCCGCCGTGCGGCTGGCGCTGAAGTTCCGCGACGCCGGTCTCATCGACGACGCCGAAGCGGTGCGACGGGTCACCCCCGAGCAGGTCCGGACACTGCTGTCACCCGCGCTCCAACCCGAGGCGCGTTTCGCCGCAAGGCTATTGGCGAAGGGTTTGCCAGCCAGCCCGGGTGTTGCGTCGGGCACTGCCTACGCCGACATCGACGCTGCGCTCGACGCCGCCGACGAAGACGAGGACGTGATCCTGGTTCGCAGCTCGACAAGCCCCGACGACGTCGCCGGGATGATGGCGGCCCGCGCCATCGTTACCGAGTACGGCGGCACCACCTCCCATGCCGCGGTGGTGAGTCGCGAGCTCGGTAGGCCTGCCGTGGTGGGCTGCGGCGCAGGGTTGGCCGCCGCACTCGATGGCAAGGTGATCACGATCGACGGCGGCGAAGGTGAGGTGCGCGAGGGCGCGCTGACCTTGGTGGCCTGGTCCGAATGCGACAGCCCCGATCTGATTGCGCTGGCGGCGCTCGCCCGCCGTGTCAGCCCACTGCGAGCCCACACCGCCGGCACGCATCCCGCACTCGCCGACACGGGCGAGGTCGCGGTGCGCGACGCGCTGGCGACCGGCCGCACCGATGTGGTCTGCGACAGTCCCCTGATCGCCATGCTGACCGCGGTCCGGCTTGCCGACGATCAACGCGACCCGCTGCACACCGAGAGGTCCGACCATGGATGAGCTGACGCTGCTGCAGGCCGTGCGACTCAAGGGCCGGGTTCGGCCCGCGGCGCTTGCCGCAACGCTCGACACGGACGAGGTCTGCGCAATTCTCACAGTCAAGCAGCTCACCGAGGCTGGCCTGTTGACCGACGGCAAGACCATCCGATTGTCCTCCGACGGCCGGACGCGCCTGACCGAGCTGCTCGCCGACGAACGAAGCAACGTCGACGATGACGCGATCGTGCGGTCCTACGAGGAATTCCGCGGAGTGAACCGCGATTTCAAGGTCCTGGTGTCCGACTGGCAGCTCAAGAACGGCGCGCCGAATGATCATGCCGACGCCGACTACGACGCTGCGGTGTTGAGTCGGCTCGGTGGTGTCCACCGAGCGGTGCTGCCGATC
>NZ_JBOGDD010000462.1:0-3286 GCF_050701675.1 Mycobacterium sp.
AGTAACGCCTTGGTAGCCATAGGGCTGTCTCCTCGTCGATGCAGTGGAAGTCACCAGCATCACATCCTCGCGAGGCGATGGGAAGGCGTTGTCCGAGCCTGTGAATCGAAACTGAATTCCTCCAGCACTTCCGATCATGAAGTCGAAGGAGGACAGTTTGAAGTGGACAGAAATTCCACGCTTCGACTGGCGATCGTCATTCATAGCGCATAGCGAAACACGTTGGCGCGTGGGTGGTTTAGCGTCGTTTACCCGCTGTGTCTCGTTCGTCGAGACCACTTCCGCTCGCCTGAGCGACTGGTTCGGCTGACGCCTTGCTTTTCACCGTTGCTGCGTGGCCGGACACCATCCGAAACGTTGCTTAGATTGGGAGAGGTGAGATGAAAGCGCTTGTGTATGACGGGCCTCGTGAGGTTCATGTGAAGGATGTGCCCGACGCCAAGATCGAGGCGCCGACCGATGTGCTTGTGAAGATCACCACCACCAACATCTGTGGGTCGGATCTACACATGTATGAGGGGCGCACCGATCTGGAACCGGGGATGGTGCTGGGTCACGAAAACCTGGGCATCGTCTCCGAGGTGGGCAATGCGGTGGTCAAGGTCTCGCCGGGGGATCGGGTGTGTCTGCCGTTCAACATCGGGTGCGGCTTCTGCCGAAACTGCGAGGAAGGTCTGACCGCGTTCTGCCTGACGGTGCACCCGGACCCGAATATGGCGGGCGCCGCGTACGGTTTCGCCGGGATGGGGCCATTCTGGGGTGGGCAGGCCGACTATCTGCGGGTGCCGTTCGGCGACTTCAACTGTTTGCGGTTGCCCGAGGACGCCCAAGAGAAGGAAACCGACTACGTGATGCTGTCGGACATCTTCCCGACCGGATGGCACTGCACCCGGCTGGCCGACATGCAGCCCGGCGATTCGATGGTGGTCTACGGAGCTGGCCCGGTTGGTTTGATGGCCGCGTATTCGGCAATGATCCAGGGCGCCAGCAAGGTGATGATCGTCGACCGGCATCCCGACCGGCTGCGCCTGGCCGAAGAGATCGGCGTCATACCGATCGACGACTCGAAGGGCGACCCAGTCGAGCAGGTGTTGGAGCAGACCAACGGGAAAGGCGCAGACAAGGGCTGTGAATGCGTCGGCTATCAGGCCCACGACCCGCAGGGCCACGAGGACTCGGCGATGACCATGAACCGGCTGGTCGACTCGGTGCGGTTCACCGGGCACATCGGTGTAGTGGGCATCTTTTTGCCGCAGGACAAGAACGCGTCGGACAAATTGGAACAGAACGGTCAGATCGCCTTCGACATGGGCAAGTTCTGGTTCAAGGGCCAGAAGATCGGCACTGGGCAGGCCAACATCAAGCACTACAACCGGCAACTGCGCGACCTCATCCACGAAGACCGGGCAAAGCCGTCCTGGATCATCTCCCACGAACTCCCGCTCGCCGAAGCCGAATCTGGATATCAGCACTTCGACGCCCGCGACGACGGCTGGACCAAAGTCGTCCTGCACCCCTGATCACAGGCACACCGGACCGGCCACGCGCGTCGTCAGCGGCGATTGCCCGGCGGCGAAAAGCAACGGGCCCGCGAGCCGGTCACGGTGGCCCTGGTGAAGCGGAGGGTTGCCGAGTTGCTCGCGCATCCGGCCTCAGCAAGGGTGGTGGTTGGGGGTTGGGGCGGTTTGATTTGGCACGGCGATCAGTTCGGGTATGGCCGCTAACCGAGAGCGGCTAGCAGGAAGGCGCGCGGGCGAGGAATACTGCACACTCCGCATAAGTACTCTCTGCCAGCCAATTGGATCTGCCGCAACAACTTTGCGTGATCTAGCGGAGGTGTTACGGGCGCCAAAAGCCGGGGTGCGCGTCGGCTACGCCAGCCGCAGCGATCCGAGACACGGCACAATCTTCCGGCGCTTTCGCAATAAGCAGATCAGCCGCTCGGAGGCGCTCTCCGACGTTTGGCAGCGGCGGCGTCAACGCGACGCTGGCTGACACGGGTGGCCTGAATAGCCAATTGTCCTCGGAGGCGTGAGTCGACCCGGGCACCCCGGAACAACCATGTACGCATGGTGTTGGCGCCCGGACCGCACATTCTCAACGGGGCGCTGGATCTGCTGAGCTTGCGGCTCGCCCAGCTTCACCGGGTGTTCTACCGGCACTTTTGAGAACGCTGGCCCGATGAGCGGTGGCGTCGCAGACGTCAACGACCTTGGCGATTGGTGAAGCTGGCACGCCCGCAGTGCGACAAGAAGGGATCGAACGCGTGCCGGGACAGAATCGGTTAATGCCAGGTATTACCCGGAGACCAATGGGCGGCTACGCTGACTATTTTCGTGTGTGAATGCGAGTTCTCCTGGTGAGTTCGTAAATCGAACCGCCGGAGCTAAATCGCCTAAGCCCCCGTACGCTGTTGACCCAGGAGGTTCGACCGACCGTGATCCCTTTGGTGCCGATCGGCGTCCCGGATTTCACCGCGTCGGTGATCAGCGAATCTAGCGTCTCGGCAGAGAACGTCACCGCCAGCCCCCGCGCGGCCGCCTTCTCCTGAGCATCCAACTGCGTGGTCTTGTTATCCCACAGGTCGCATTAGGCCGGGCAGGATGATGTGGTCGACGAGGGTCTGCACGGTGCGTCGGGTCGGGGGCCGATCGGGGACAATGGAACGGAAGATCAGGTAGCCGGGCAGCAGATCCCAGAGTTCCTCGCTGATCTCGTCGTTGTCGATCTCGCCGCGTTCCACCGCCTGCTGGAGGACATGGTCGATCAAGGCCTTACGCTGATCGAGAAAGTGGTGCTGCAGAGCATCATTGAGCGCGGAGTTGCGCGACACCTCGACAAGCACCGCGCGGATGGTGCTGGCATGCTGGCAGGCCTGCTGACATATCGCATCCCCCAATTGCAGCAAATCGCCACGCAGAGTGCCGGTCTCGGGCGTGACTGCAACTTGACGGACGCCCTCGATAAACGCGGCCAGCACCAATGCGGCTTTCGTCGGCCAGCGGCGGTGGACCGTGGCCTTGCTGGCGCGCGCGGTGGCAGCCACGGCGTTTAGTGTCAGCCGCTCGTAACCGTGTTCCTGCAACAGCTGCAACGTCACCGCAAGCAGCTCCATCTCCCGCGGCGACCACAGTGAGGACTCCATCACCTATGGGCAGTCTTGGTCATAGCGGCAACAACTACCCCGAACGCACGCCCTTCCAGCTCACAGGGCGGCGACATCAGAGTCGCGCCGATACACCGGTTGCCGGTCACCCCGACCGGCAGATACCAGGCTTTGCCGTCC
>NZ_JBOGDD010000463.1:0-6278 GCF_050701675.1 Mycobacterium sp.
GTTCCAGCTCAAGCTCGGGCTGCCGTGGCGGGCATACCTGCTGCAGGCCAGAATGCTTCGCGCGATGGCGCTGCTCGCCTCGCCGATGCAGTCCGTGCAGGAAACCTCGACGGCCGTCGGTTTCGACAGCCTCAGCTCGTTCAGTCGGGCGTTCACCCAATTCTGCGGTGAAACCCCCAGCAGTTACCGCAAAAGGGTTGCCGGCGAGCGGGTTTGACAGACCTGGGCCGCGCGCCGGAGAACGCTCAGTCGCTGCCGGGCTGGCGCAAGACTCCGTCACGCAGAAGCGAGCTCACGCTGGCTTCCCATCGTTGCAACTGGGCGGGCGTGGTCAGCGGTTCGGGCAGGTGTCGGTCGATGTGCGAGCGCAGGCTGAAGGCACCCAGCGCGAGCACCAGGGAGTTGATGACGGCCCAGGTCAGATCGACGTCGTGTCGGGTTTCGCCGTGTTCGGCACGCTGCTGCCACCGGACTTTGCCCAACGTCATCAGGTTGTCGAAGATCGTCGTCCCGAGCAAGCTGCCGTCCACTAGTGCACGGCCGATGTATCCCGCTACGTCAGGGTGTCCGGCGACGATCCGGTTCACCCTGCTTCCGATCTCGGCGATCGAGTCCGCGGGTGGCTGTGGAATCGGTTCTGCCAATGGGGTGATGATCAGTTCCAGGACGTAATCGTCCACGGCCTTGATCAGACCGGCCTTCGTGGCGAAGTGATGCTGCACCATCCCGAGGGACACTCCTGCCGCTGCGGCGACGGATCGCAGCGTCGTCCCCGACGTGCCGTGCATCGCGAAACTCTTCAATGCCGCATCGCGTATCCGCTGGATGTTCGAGAGCGTGTCACGAACGAGTGGAGCAGGCTCGCCGGGCACCGCGGTCATCACATAACCCTGGTCGACGCCCACACCGACAGGGTATCCAATACGGCTGTATCGTTGACCCGATACACATGTATTGGAGGCTCCATGGTGACACGGAACGCCACTGCAGTGCACGAGAGCAGACGCCCCGTCCTCACTGTTCAGCAGTATGAATTCGGCCGAACCCCGGGTTCGGTGGCGGTCGATTCGGTGGTGGTCGATGAGGCATCGACCTTCGCCTGCACACGCGATCCCGAGCGGTGGACGACGACCGCCGACGAGGGCGCCAAAGCGCTCTGCCGCGCCTGCCCCCGCCGCTGGCTGTGCGCTCAAGAGGCCTGCAGGACCCCAGGGGCGGAGGGACTGTGGGCAGGCATCCTGATTCCCGCAGCGGGCCGCGGCCGCCAGTTCGCGCTGAAGCAACTGCGCTCCCTTGCCGAGCACAACGGCCTTCCCGTCCGGATGATGACGCAGTAGAACGCACCATCGTCGTACCGACGGCGGGTGGTCGCGACTCGACCGCAGATATTCTTTCGACGGAATGACTGCCGAACGGATCGACCTCATCCACGAACTGGTGTCCTCGGCGGCAGCAGCGGTGCCCGACCGGAACGCGATCATCGCCCCCGACCACGGCGCCATCACCTTCGCGGACTTCGACCGTCGGGTCGGCGCGGTCGCGGCGTGGATCGGTAGGCGAACCCGGCGGGGAGATCGGGTCGCCGTGATCGCCGACAACAGCGCAGCGTACGCCGTGCTGTACTACGGCGTTCCGCGCTGCGGACGCATCCTGACGTTGATCAATCAGCGTCTCAGCCCAGGCGAGCAGGCCACCCAACTGGCGACGGCCGGGCCGACGATCCTCCTTGGCGATGCGCGCTATCTGACCGCCCTTCCCGACGCCGCCAAGCAGATCCCCTCGCTCGAGTACGTCGGAGACATGAACGACGCGGATTGGCAACGCGCGGAGCCAGATTCGGCACACATTGCCGCGCCGGTCGAGCCGGACGACCCGGCCTGGCTGCTGTTCACCAGCGGGTCGACTGGTACGCCGAAGGGCGTCCTGCACACTCACCGCTCGATCACCACGGCGGTGCGCGGCACCGTCGCGGGGCGGTCGGTGAAGTCGGGCGGCGTCTATCTCCTGCCGTTCCCCATGTGCCACGTCGCCGGCTACAACATGCTGGTTCACCATTCGGCGCACTCGACTGTCCTTCCCGTCGCCTCGTTCCGCCCAGAAGCCTTCGCCGAGGCCGTGATCGCGCACGGCGTGACGTCGTGCTCGCTGGCGCCGACCATGCTGCACGGCCTCCTCGCGTATCTCGACGAGACGGGGACCGAGTTGCCGACCTTGCGTGACATCGCCTACGGGTCCGCGGCCATTCCGGCTGATCTGCTTCGTCGGGCCCTCGCACGTCTCGACGTCGGCTTTCATCAGGGCTACGGCATGACCGAAACCGGTGGCAACGTCACGTTTCTCGGTCCGACCGAACACCGCGCAGGCGCCGATGGTGACGCATCGATCCTCGCCACCGCCGGCCGACCGCACGACGAGGTGGAGATCCGCATCACCGCCGACGCAGACGGAGTCGGGGAAATTCTGGTTCGCGGTGGACAGGTCGCCGCGAGTTATTGGCCAGGCGCCGCACCGGTGACGGTCGACGGCTGGATGCCCACCGGTGACATTGGGCGCATCGACGGCGAGGGACGCCTGGTGGTGGTCGACCGGCGAAAGGACGTCATCATCACCGGTGGCGAGAACGTGTCCTCCCGCGAGGTGGAGGACGTGCTGTCGAACCATCCGGACGTCGACCAGGTGGCCGTCGTCGGCGTCCCCGACGAGTACTGGGGCGAGGCCATCTGCGCCGTCATCGTCCCCGCTGCCGGTCACCGCCCCTCGACCGAGACGCTCGTCGGCCACGTCCGTTCCCACCTGGCAGCCTTCAAGCGTCCGCGGCACGTCTTGTTCGTCGACTCGCTACCCGTTACCAGCAACGGCAAGGTCGCCAAGGAGGCGGTTCGCCAATATGCGCGCGCCGAAACGGACTCGGACTAACCGTAGGTCTCGAGCACGACGGGGAACACCTCGTGGGTGCCGGTGATGCCCTTGAACTCGACGAGCTCCGCGGTGGTCAGTTCGACCCCGTCAAGGGATCCGAGTGCCTCGCGCACGACATCGCTGACGAGCACTTCACCGCCTTCGGCGTGCGCGGCGATCCGGGCCGCCATCGCGACGTTGAGGCCGAAGAGGTCGTCACCACGTCGCACCGATTCGCCCATGTGAATTCCCATGCGCACCTTGATGTGTTGCCAGCGACCGGGGTGGCCGGCGAGCTCCCGCTGTATGTCGACGCAACACCTCAGCGCCCCTTCGGGATCGGCGAAGGCGAGCATGAAACCGTCGCCTTGATTCTTCACGACGTGGCCGCCGTACACCTCGACCGAAGACCGAACGAGCTGTTCGTGTCGCTGCAGCAGCTTCACCCAGTCACGATCGCCGAGCGCCTCATTGCGCTCCGTGGACCCTTCGATGTCGGAGAACACCACGACGACGTTCCCATCGGCCGCCAAACGCGCCAGGTCGGGCCGTTCGACGCTGGCCCAGCCCGCCAGATCCTCTATCGAGTTGCGCACCGTGGCGCCAAACCCCTTGGTGCGAACCATCTCCGCCGTTCGCCAGGTCTTCCTGATCGCGAACGGCGCCAGGCCCCGTCGTCTGCGGCGCGTCCTGGGCTGCAGGGCACGTTCCAGCTTCCGGCGGGTCTCCGAGAGCTTCCGCGAGGTGACGATGAGGAGGACGCCCAGCGTGATGACGGCTGCGACTGCGACACCGAGAAGGATCGACAGTACGAGTTGCGTCACTGCGCGATGGTAGCGGGAACCGCGTCGTGCAGGGCGCCCGTCTATGACGACACGGCGCAGCTTCCGCGGTCCGCCTTCACGGGACCCGATGCCGAGGGCCGAATGTCGAAGTCGAAGATCGCGGTGGGCAGGTACAGCGAGCAGCAGGCGTTCGGGATGTCCACCACGCCGCTGACGCGACCCTCGATGGGTGCGGCGCCCAGGAGCAGGTAAGCCTGGGCCCCCGAGTAGCCGAACTTCTCCAGATACGTCACGGCGTTCATGCATGCGTTGCGGTAGGCGACGGTGGCGTCGTTGTACAACTGGGTGTCGGTGTCGTGGTCGACCCCGATTCCGATGAACGTCACGAACTCCGAGTACCGGGGTTCGACGTTCCCCGGCATGAAGATCGGGTTGGTGCTCACGCCGTAGGTCTCCATGCCGCCCTTGATGAGGTCGACGTGAAAGTCGATGAAGCCACCCATCTCGATGGCTCCGCAGAAGGTGATTTCGCCGTCGCCCTGGCTGAAGTGCAGATCGCCACCCGAGAACAGGGCACCACGGACGTGGACCGGGTAGAAGACCCGCGATCCACGGGTGAAGTTCTTGATGTCGTGGTTGCCACCATTCTCCCGCGCGGGAACCGTGCGAGCTCCGTCGCGGCCGATCGCCGCGAGGGTATCGCCGCTCGCCGTGCCGCCCAATACCGATTCCTCCAGCGGAGGCAGGGCAAGCGCGGGTATCCGCTCTGGATCGGTGGCAATCAAGGCCCGTTCGCGGGAGTTCCACCGCGCCAACAGTTCCGGCGATGGAGCGGTGCCGAACAATCCCGGGTGCGTGATGCCGGTGAACTCCACCCCCGGAAGGTGGCGCGACGAGCACTTCTGCCCGGAGAAGTCCCAGATCGCCTTGTAGGCGTCGGGGAAGTAGTCGGTGAGGAAACCGCCACCGTTGGCCTTAGCGAAGATCCCGGTGTATCCCCACCCCTGCCCGGGGACGTCACCGACTTCCTGCGGCACGGGACCCAAATCAAGGATGTCGACCACCAGAAGATCGCCCGGCTCGGCGCCCTCGACGTAGATCGGACCGGAAAGCATGTGGGCGTGGGACAGGTCGACGTCGCGAACGTCGTTGGCGGAGTCGTTGTTTCCGATCTGGCCATCCGTCCATTCCCGGCACTCCACCCGGATCGACTGACCGGGTTTGACGGTGACGGCGGGCGGGATGTCCGGGTGCCACCGGTTGTGACCAGGCACCTCCTGATCCCGCATCGAACGAGCCTGGTCGACGGAGAACACGACGTCGGGCACAGCGACCTCCTCAGGTCAGGGGCGGGGCAACTTGGCGTGTCGGGGGTCTCGGGTGATCGGCGTCGGCCGTCGCGACCGTCCTGGCACGCTGGAGGTGACCGTCGGGTTCTCGGCACTGCGTGCGCTGACGTCCAGCGCCCGACGCATCCCGGGATCCAGCGATCGCAGGCCGGGCGATCCGAACACCCGACTCGCCGCTCGTCCGCACTCGGGGCAGGCCGTCACCGGGGTGGCATCGGTCATCGACCGAATCACCTCGAACTCTCCGCAGGGAGAGCACCGATAACCGTAGGTTGGCAAGACCCGCACCTCCGCGAAACCATTGGGGCCGGACTACATTGCAGCACGCCGGCCGGTGCACCGCATCCCGACGCCACTGACGGTAAACACCCGCGCCTTCTAGAAGGTCCTGTCCAGACGCGATTCTCCGAACTGCGCCTACAGTGCCGTTCTCACTCGATGTCCACCCGAAAATCCTCACTTTCGTGTCCACTCTGCCGACAGGCGCGGATGAGAATCCTCCTCCTTGTTGACACTGATAACTCGCCGGTTCATAGTGGGTGTAAGCAGTGATAACACGGTCCACGCCGTAACTGGACGGAGTTTGCTCATGAGTACAACGCGCGCGATGGCCGCCTATGACCGAATGATGAGCGGCAAGGCGCGGTTTCGCGTCGTCCTCTCGATGCAGGCATAGCAATGTCCCCTCGAGCACCGTCATCTTTACGCAATGCCACGGCTGCCGTCGAACGGGCCGACCTACGCGCAACCCTGCTCGAGCACGCGGTCGACCTCACCCGCGGCAGCGGTCCCGATTCGGTCTCGTTGCGCGAGGTGCAACGACGGTCGGGGGTCTCCCCAGCCGCGGCGTATCGCCACTACCGTGACCGCGAGGCGCTGATGGTCGCCGTCGGTCAACGGGCTTCGGCGATGTTGGCCGACCGGATTCAGCGGGCAATAGATTCCGCGGAACTTGGTACCAGCCCGCCGCATAACGCGATCGCGCGGCTGCACGCGGGAGCCAGGGCCTACATCAACTTCGCCTTGCAGGAGCCGGGCCTCTACCGCGCAGTCTTCCTCACCGACGAAGACCCCGCCGTCCTCGAGACGCCGGCCGCCGCCTCACGTGGGGCGGGCGGCATGGGACCGTACCAATTGCTGCAGCAGTGCCTGCAAGAGATGAGCGGCGCGGGCTTGCTGGCCAAGGAGCGCGCGGCGTGGAGTGACACCACTGTCTGGGCCGCGTCGCACGGCATCGCCCTTCTAC
>NZ_JBOGDD010000464.1:0-2762 GCF_050701675.1 Mycobacterium sp.
CTCAACGACAGGGAATGCGGTTTCGGCGCGAAGACGTCAGGCACTGGCAAGCTGGCGAACATGAAGATCCGCGGAGCCGTCCTCGAACGCATCGCTGCACCCCGCAACTACGCAGAGTCCCGGCCGCTGACGATCACCGACCTCGAGCTCGCGCCGCCCGGCGACTCCGAACTGCTGGTCCGCATCGAGGCCGCCGGTCTGTGCCACTCCGACCTGTCCGTGGTCGACGGCAACCGGGTCCGGCCCGTGCCGATGCTGCTGGGGCACGAGGCGGCGGGCATCGTCGAGCGGATCGGCGCCGGCATTGGCGACATCGCCGTCGGTCAGCGAGTGGTGATGACGTTTCTGCCCCGCTGCGGAGAGTGCGCGGCATGCGCGACCGACGGGCTCGCACCGTGCATCCCCGGAAGCGCCGCCAACGCCGAGGGAGTGCTGCTGAGCGGCGGAACGCGACTCGCCACCGACGAGGGTCCGGTGCTGCATCACCTCGGCGTCTCGGCCTTCGCCACGCACGCCGTCGTGGACCGCCGCTCCGTCGTGCCGGTGGACGACGACGTCCCACCCGTAGTGGCGTCCCTGCTGGGGTGTGCCGTGCTCACCGGCGGCGGTGCGGTCCTCAACGCTGGGCGGCCCCGTCCCGGGGACACGATCGCGATCGTCGGCATGGGCGGGGTGGGCATGGCGGCGCTGCTGACCGCGCTCGCGCACGACGACGTCGAGGTCGTCGCCGTCGATCAGCTGCCCGACAAGCTCGCGCGGGCCAGGAGCCTGGGCGCCCACGCCGCCGTCACCCCCGATCAGGTCGGGGATCTCAAGGCGCGGATCGTCATCGAGGCGGCCGGTCACCCCGCCGCCCTGGAGACCGCCATCGCACTGACCGGTCCAGGCGGCCGCACCGTCACCGTCGGGCTGCCCCGGCCCGACGCACGAATCAGCTTGTCGCCGTTGGGTTTCGTCGCCGAGGGGCGGTCACTGATCGGCAGCTACCTCGGGTCCGCCGTCCCGGCCAGGGACATCCCGCGCTTCGTCTCGCTGTGGCGGGCGGGCCGGCTGCCCATCGAGGAGCTGGTGTCATCGACTATCGGCCTCGATCAGATCAACGACGGCATGGACGAGCTCGCCGACGGCAACGCGGTGCGGCAGATCATCGAGTTCTAGGGCTGGCCAAGCGGCGATCTACTTGTATGATGAGTTTGGTACTTGTCATATAACTGATCGGGAGTCCAATGTCCGACCGCATCCGCCACCTCACCCTGTCGCACGTCGTACTACCGCTTGCGACTCCCGTCAGCGACGCCAAGGTGCTCACCGGCCGTCAGAAACCGTTGACGGAAACCGTGCTGTTATTCGTGGAGGTGGTCACCGAGCAGGGCCTCGAGGGCATGGGGTTCAGCTACTCCAAGCGGGCGGGCGGACCGGCGCAGTACGCGCACCTGGCGGAGATCGCCGAGGTCGCCGTCGGTCAGGACCCCTCGGACATCGACCGGATCTATCAGTCGCTGCTCTGGGCAGGCGCGTCGGTCGGACGCTCGGGCGTCGCCTCCCAGGCCATCGCCGCACTCGACGTCGCGCTGTGGGACCTGAAGGCGCGCCGCGCCGACCTGCCGCTGGCCAAGTTGATTGGCGCTCATCGTGATTCGTGCCGGGTGTACAACACCTCCGGCGGATTTCTCCAGGCGTCGCTGGAGGAGATGAAGGAGAAGGCAACCGCCTCCGTGGAGGCCGGCATCGGTGGTATCAAGATCAAGGTCGGGCAGCCGGATTGGAAGAAGGACCTGGACCGCGTTGCGGCGATGCGCGAGCACCTCGGCGAGACGCCGTTGATGGTCGACGCCAACCAGCAGTGGGACCGGGCCAGGGCGCGTCGCATGTGCCGTGAGCTCGAGGCGTTCGACCTGATCTGGATCGAAGAGCCCCTCGATGCGTGGGATGCCGTTGGCCACGCCGACCTCAGCCACACCTTCGATACGCCGATCGCCACCGGGGAGATGCTCACCTCCGTGCCCGAGCACATGGCGCTCATCGACGCGGGATACCGAGGCATCGTGCAACCCGATGCTCCCCGGATCGGCGGTATCACGCCCTTTCTGCGCTTCGCGACGCTCGCCGCGCACGCCGGGTTGGCGCTTGCCCCGCACTACGCCATGGAGATCCACCTGCACCTGGCCGCGGCGTATCCGACCGAGCCATGGGTCGAGCACTTCGAGTGGCTCAACCCACTCTTCAACGAGCGGATCGACATTCACGACGGCCGGATGTGGCTTCCGGAGCGCGCGGGGCTCGGCTTCACGCTCAGCGACGAGATGCGGGCGCGGACGGTGCAGACGGCGTCCTTCGGGAAGCCGTGACGTGGTCGTGACAACCGCGCGAGCAGTTGGGCGGCCAGCGTGACGACGACGCTGGCGCAGCGGGTCGTCACGGGCCTGAAGGACAAGATCCTCACCGGCGAACTGCCCCCCGGCCACAAGCTGCCGTCGGAGTCGGAGCTGATCGAGGAGTTCGGCGTCTCTCGGACGGTGGTGCGCGAGGCGGTGACGCGGCTGCGCGCCGAAGGGCTCGTCGAGACCTTCCAGGGCCGTGGCTCGTTCGTGCTCGCCATGCCAGAACCGACGTCCTTCACCATCGAGTCCGCTGCCATCCGGACCCACAGGGACGTGCTCGACATGGTCGACTTCCGCATCGGGATCGAATGCGAGACAGCGGCATTGGCGGCGTCCCGTGTGACTGCCGCAGGCCGGGCGGCGATCAAGGCGGCGCTGGAC
>NZ_JBOGDD010000465.1:0-5168 GCF_050701675.1 Mycobacterium sp.
CTCCACGACGATCAAGATCGTCCCGCAGTCTGGCGTGGGGGCCGACGACTGATGATCACCCGCGACGAGTGTCACGACGAATGGGGAAACTGAACATGGCCATCAGCGGAACCGCCAAGAGCAACCACGACGACCTGTTTCCAGGTCACGTGTCGACGCTTTCCGTCACCGATCCCGCCGTCAACGACATCGCCGCCGCGAATTGACCGCCGGCGTAAACCACGGGAAGCTAAATGGCACAAAGAATTTCGCTAAGGAGTCCCCTATGTCCACCTGGTTGATCACGGGCTGTTCGACCGGCCTCGGCCGCGCACTCGCCGAGGCGGCCATCGCCGCCGGCCACAACGTCGTCGCCACGGCACGTGACGCGACGAAGGTCGCCGACCTTGCCGACACCGCACCCGACCGGGTACTGGCGGTGGCACTCGACGTCACCGTGCCCCAACAAGTGACCTCGGCGGTGCAGGAGGCCGAAGAGCGCTTCGGCGTCATTGACGTGCTCGTGAACAATGCTGGTTACGGGTACCGCGCCGCCGTCGAAGAGGGCGACGACGCCGATGTACGAGCGCTTTTCGAGACGCACTTCTTCGGCACGGTCGCCACGATCAAGGCTGTCCTGCCTGGCATGCGGGCGCGCCGCTCCGGCGCCATCGTCAACGTCTCTTCCATCGGCGTTCAACTGACGCCGCTGGGCTCCGGGTACTACTCGGCGGCCAAGTCCGCCGTCGAGGGCCTCAGCGGCTCACTTCACGGTGAACTGGCCCCGCTTGGCATTTCGGTGACGGTCGTCGAACCGGGCGCGTTCCGCACCGACTTCGCCGGCCGCTCGCTGACCCAGTCTGCCGCGACCATCGCTGATTACGCCGACACTGCGGGCAAGCGCCGCAAGGAACACGACACCGTCCACGGCACTCAGGCTGGCGACCCCGTCAGAGCCGCGAACGCCATCATCAACGCCGTCGAAGCGGATGAACCTCCCTCGTTCCTCCTCTTGGGAACCGACGCACTGACCAATTACCGACGCATCGCCGATGAGCGGTCAGGCGAGATCACCAAGTGGGAGAAGCTCACCGCCAGCACGGACTTCGACGCGAAATGAGGCCAGGACTCGCGCGGGCACGTGCCGCGGGTCCTAGGCGAATCCATCGACCGAGATGAACGTCGCAGGCGTCGCCCGCGTCGAAAGCTCCGAACCCGATGGCACCGCCTGTTCGATCGTTGGCAGCCGCACCCGGAAGGTCGTCTGACCGCCGTCCGACACGGCCGAGATCGAGCCGTGGTGCGCCTCGACTATCGACGCGACGATGGCCAAGCCAAGCCCGAAACTGCCTGCCTCGCTTGACCGCGACTTGTCTGCGCGGACGAATCGTTCGAACAGGTGGGGTAGAACTTCCCGTGAGATCCCCGGGCCGTCATCGGTCACCGTCAGCTCCGTGAACGACCCGCCGTCAGCTGCCCGGCCCGTCGTAATACGGGTAGACACGGTGGTCCCCACCGGGGTGTGGACCCGCGCGTTGGACAGCAGATTTGCGATGAGCTGATGCAACTTCGCGCGGTCGGCGGATACCCAGACGGGTCGTTCGGGTACGCGACTGAGCCAGCGATGGCCGGGCGCCGAGACGGTCGCGTCGTTGACCGCATCGGCAATGACTTCGGTGAGATCCACGTCAGTGGTTTCGACGTCCTGACCCTCGTCGAGACGGGCAAGCAACAGCAGATCGGCCACCAGGGAGTTCATCCGGTGCGCTTCGGATTCGATTCGGGCCAGCGAATATTCGGTCGTTTCAGGCAGCACGCAACTGTCCTGCCGTGTCAGTTCGGCGTATCCCTGGATCGCCGCCAGGGGTGTGCGCAGCTCGTGGCTGGCGTCGGTGATGAATTGGCGCATTCGTCGGTCGGATGCGGAAACTTCGGACAGTGCGCGTTCGACATTGGCGAGAAGTTGATTGAGTGTGTCACCGACCCGGCCGACTTCAGTGCGCGGATCAGTGTCCTTCTCGGCCACCCGCGGCGTGATCGCATAGTGCTCGCGGTCCAAGGGCAAGGTCGCCACTTCGGCTGCGGTGTCCGCCACCCTGCGCAGCGGGCGAAGAGTGAAACGAACGAGCAACCAGGTAGCCAACGCGGTCACCAGCAGCGCCAGCGCGGTCATCGCGACGACGACGGCAGTCTCCTTGGCGACAGCTTCCTGCGTCGGTCGCAACGACGCGCCGTTGACGAAGTACTCACCAGGGTCACCCGGCCGACTGTCCATCAGGTAGTCGCCGAGGCCTGGCAGTTCGACCGTGCGCAAGCCGTTGTTGGACCACGACATTGCCGCGATGTCGTCGACCGCGGCGGCGGGCGCTTGCTGCGCCTCTCCGTCCAGGAACAGTGCCGAATCGACGACCTTCCCGTTCTGAACGAGTGCCGCCACGTTCCCCGGCGCCTGCCCGATCAGCTGCGTCAGTGGCTTCATCGATCCCGCGGGGGGAAGTGCGCCGGTGTGCGCCGGCGTGATTCGGTACTTGGTCACCGAGTAACTGAAACCGTTCAGCGATGCCGACAGTTGCGCGTTGATGATGCCGGTGACCGACGAGTGCAGTGTCAGTACCGACAACGTCCCGACCACCAGCAGTACGACGATCACGACGGCAGACACGCCAACGACCAGCTGCCGGCGCAGCGTCCACACGCGCCAGCCGCGCGCGGCGGTGATCGGACTCATGCCATGGACCGCAACATGTAACCCACGCCGCGCACCGTGTGGATCATCGGCTCTCTTCCCGCGTCGATCTTCTTTCGCAGGTATGAGACGTACAGGTCGACCACACTCGATCGTCCACCGAAGTCGTAGTTCCACACTCGCTGCAGAATCTCCTCGCGACTGAGCGCTCGTTGCGGGTTGCGCATCAGGTAGCGCAGCAGCTCGAACTCCGTCGAAGTCAGAGCGATGGCTTCCCCATGCCGGCGAGCTTCGCGGGTCGCCCCGTCGAGTTCGAGATCGCCGACGACGAGTTTCTGCTGATTGTCGGGAGTGAGGTAAACCGAGCGGCGTAGTAGGCCGCGCAACCGGGCAACGAGTTCCTCGAGGCTGAACGGCTTCGTCATGTAGTCGTCACCCCCGGCAATCAGCCCAGTCACCCTGTCGCGCACCGAGTCCCGAGCAGTCAGGAACAGGATCGGTGTGTACGTTGCCGACTCCCGGATCTCCCTGAGGACGCCCAAGCCGTCGGTATCGGGAAGCATGATGTCCAGGACGACGATGTCGGGGGCGTCATCTCGATAGCGTGTCAGCGCCTCACCGGCGTCGTGCGCGACGGTGATTTCCCAGCCCTCGTATTTGAGCGCCATCCTGATGAGGTTGGTCAGGGCGCGCTCGTCGTCGACCAACAGCACGCGAATGGCGGTCCCGTCCGGGCGGTGCATCCGCGGCTGCTTCCCGAGCACTGCCTTGCGCGGCAACCGGTCGGTCACTGGTAGAGACGCCATATAGTCATCCTCACGGCTTCATGGCAATCAGCCGTCGATCTCATAGAAATTTCACATCATCGTGGTCTACGTGAGGACTCGACGGTAGTCAGCCCTTGGTCGTGGTGTGTTCGGAGAGCAGGCTCTCCTGGCTGGCGGCCCACGACGCGAGCAACTTGAGGCCGTCGGCCGTCGGGGTGTTGGCCGCCGCGGTGTAGACGTTCAATTGCAGCCCGGGTTCCGACGGGAGTGGCATGGCCTCGAAGTCGAGGTCGAGTTGACCGACCACGGGGTGGTTGAGGCGTTTGCGTCCCGAGCGATGGAACCGCACGTCCTGCGACGCCCAGCGTTGCCGGAACAGCTCGCTTCGCGTCGAGAGTTCGCCGACCAGTGCGATCAGCTTCTCGTCGTGCGGATTGTTGCCTGCCTCGAGGCGCAGCATCGCGGCCGCGTCGCGGGTGACCTGGTCATAGTCGACGAAGAACTGTTCGGCTTCCTCGGGATACAGGTAGACGAATCGAGTGGTGTTCGCCGGCCGTCGCGGATCGGCGAGGACCGGTGCATAGAGCGCGCGGGCGAGCTGGTTCATCGCGAGCACGTCGTGGCGGCCGTTGCGAATCCAGGCCGGCGCATCGGTGATGGCATCGAGCATCTGCAGCAGCGCCGGCCGGAGGGTCCCCGGCGTCTTCCGCTTGCGACGATTGCCGGACGCTCCGGACTCCCGCGCGAGGGCGAACAGGTGCTCTCTCTCGGCCTCGTCGAGTTGCAGCGCCGAGGCAAGGGCGTCAAGCACGGTCTCGGAGGCGCCGGCGAGGCTTCCCCGTTCCATGCGGACGTAGTAGTCCACCGAGACACCAGCCAGCATGGCGACCTCCTCGCGGCGGAGCCCCTTGACCCGTCGGTTGCCGCCGTAGGCCGGTAGGCCGGCCCGCTCTGGGCTGATCCGAGCGCGCCGCGAGCTGAGGAACTCGCGGATCTCGCTGGGGACGTCCATGCTGGTCATGCCCTTCACGGTAGGCGCGACCGGGCCGTTCGGGGAGGTACTGCCGGTACCTGTTCCAGCATGCCCTCCCGCGCGGCAGGGCCGGGGCCTAGCGTCGAGGACATGAGCGTCCCCACCTTGAACACCGGCATCCGCGGTGGCCCCGAGCCAGAAGACATCACCCGCGAGAAGTTCGGCATCAAGATCCCCGAAGCCTGAGGAGGCATCATGCACACACGTACGCTCGGCCAGGATCTGCAGGTATCCGCCGTTGGCTTTGGCGCCATGGGCATGTCGCAGAGTTACGGTCCCAACCCGGGGGACCGCGACGACATGATCGGCGTGATCCGCTACGCCGTTGAAGAAGCGGGGGTCACACTCTTCGACACCGCCGAGGTCTACGGGCCCTACGTCAACGAAGAACTCGTCGGCGAGGCACTGGCGCCGCTGCGCGATCAGGTGGTCATCGCCACGAAGTTCGGCTGGAACATCGCCGACGGCAAGACGATTGGCACCGACTCGCGGCCCGAGCAGATCCGGCGGGTCGCCGACGCATCGCTGAAGCGGTTGCGGACCGACGTCATCGACCTCTTCTACCAACACCGGGTCGACCCCAACGTTCCGGTCGAGGACGTCGCAGGCGCCGTCGGCGAGCTCGTGCAAGCGGGCAAGGTCCGCCACTTCGGGCTATCGGAGGCCGGCGCCGAGACGATTCGGCGCGCGCACGCCGTCCATC
>NZ_JBOGDD010000466.1:0-3126 GCF_050701675.1 Mycobacterium sp.
CTTCCAGCCGGCACACCTTGACCGACTCGCGAAGGAATCCGTCACGGTGCCCGCTGTGAATCAGGTCGAGGTCCATCCCTACTTCGCAAACGAAGAGGTTCGGGCCTACGGGCGGGAGCATGGCATCGCGACCGAGGCGTGGTCACCGATCGCTCAGGGCAAGGTGCTCGGTGACCCGGTCGTCGAGCGAATCGCCAACGACGTCGGCAAGTCACCGGCCCAAGTCGTGCTGCGTTGGCACGTTGAGCGAGGGGACATCGTCTTCCCAAAGTCGGTGTCGCTGGATCGAATGAAGTCGAACTTCGAGTTGTTCGACTTCGAACTGGACGGCTCGGACATGCTTGCGATCTCGGCCCTCGACAACGGCGAGTCCGGGAGGATCGGCCCCAACCCGGACGAATTCGACTACATACCAGCGTCTAAGTGATCAGCGATCGCGCGCCCGGCGACTACATCTTCGTCCCGCCGTACGTTCCGCATCGAGAAGAGAGTCCGACCGACGAATCAGGAGCGTGACTGATGCGCCGCATCGTCCTCGTCGTTGCGCCGAATCGGCAGGCAGCGGTCATTGGGCCGTGAAGCCCAGAGCTCGTTCAGTGCCCGTGAGGTGCGCCTTGATTGCGTCGAGCGATCGGTCCAGCTCGCCGTCGCGCACTGCTTCGGCGATCAGCGTGTGTTCGGCAAGGATGGTTTCAATCCTCGCGGGGTCTCGAACGGCGGATTCACCGATCATGCGCATCTGGCGGTCGCGTAGCGAGCCGTACACGTCGTGCAGAATGTCGTTGCCGGCGGCCTCGATCAGAATCGCGTGGAAGGCCCGATCTGCATCCGAGAATTCGCGCAGCTCCACCGCGCCGAGGGCCCGACGCTGTCGAGCGAGTTCAGTCGCCATCCGATCGAACATCACGGCGCGCGCCTCCGCCGATTGACCGATGACCTTCCCGGCGGCGAACTGTTCGAGGACCAGCCGGGCCTCCATGACCGCGCGTACCTCCCCTGGAGAGACCGGGACCACCAGCGCACCGCGCTGCGGATACAGCCGTAGCAATCCCTCGGCCTCCAGGCGCAGGAAAGCCTCCCTGACTGGTGTACGCGACATGCCCAACGCGTCGGCGACCTCGCCCTCGCTGATCAGCTCGCCACCAGGGAACGCGCCCGTGAGGATTCGGTCCTTGACGTAGTCGAGCGCGCGGTCCTTTGCCGCGAGTCGGCTCCCGCGGGCGACCCTTTCTGCCACGACGGCCTCCGCTTCGATCCCAGTCGCATACCAGAGGTGCTCGCCGAGCGTACCTGCCGCCCAACCCATCAGGCGCCCCGCTCGCAACGTGACGGGTGAGTGTTCTCACTCCCCGCCGTGAAGGACCAGAGGTATTCTTAACTGAGATACAAGTTGTATCTATATAGAACGAATGGAGAAGGTGAATGTCAATCAACACAGATCTCGAGACAACGGAGGTCGGTGGTGAGCGCGATGCGTTGGACCCGACCATTGCGGCTCCGGTGACCAATGTGGCCGAGTACGGATTCGAGGGGCGGTTCGAGGACTGGGCCGAGGATGCGCGCTACTACGAGTACTCCAAGGCCGCAAACCCGATCGGCTCCGGGCACACGTCGAAGGTTCCGATCAAGGCCTTCAGTCGAGACCTCTACGCCGACGGGCCCAGCCGAATCATCCCGTTGGACTTGTCGAGCGAACTGGGCATCGCGGACGGCCCGGCGACGAGCCCGGCGCTGGTGGCGAACTTCATGCGGATCCGTGCGGGTGAGCGGATCGCCACCAACCCGAATGCCACGTCTCAGCTTTACTACGTGATCTCCGGCCGGGGTTTCTCGGCGGTGAACGGTCGGCTCGTGCGGTGGGAGAAGGGTGACTTCTTGACCCTGCCTGCCGACAGCCGCGCCACGTTCCATGCCGACTCCGGTTCCGACGCCGCACTGTACTGGGTGAACGACGAGCCGTTGCTTCGCCATCTGGGCGCAGACGCCACCGAACCCCGTTTCCGCGCAACGAAGTTCCGCCGGGCTGACGCAGTGGCGCGGCTGGATGAGATCGCCTCGCGACCGGACGCAAACGACAGAAGCAGGGTCAGCGTCTTGTTGGCCAATGCTGAAGAGGAGCAAACGCTGACGATCACCCACGTGCTGTGGGCGATGTTCGGTCTGCTGCCGCCGGATCAGGAACAGCGCCCACACCGCCACCAGTCGGTCGCGCTCGACCTGATTCTCGATGCCGAGCCCGGCTGCTACACGCTGCTGGGCACCCGGTTGGACGAGCGGGGCAACATCGTCAACCCGACCAGGGTCGACTGGGAGGCAGGCGGTGCGTTCGTTACGCCACCGGGTCTGTGGCATGCGCACTTCAACGAGTCGGGCGCCCCGGCACACCTGATTCCGATCCAGGACGCCGGCCTGCAGACGTACCTGCGTAGCTTGGACATCCGCTTTTCCGACCGCCGGTGAATTGGCTCAGTTGCGCGGTCATTGCGGCTGCCGGGTACCCCAGTTTTCCTGCTAGCTGCAGGTGTTAGTGGGCGTCAGTGCTGACGACAACTGACACCAAAGACGAGATTCTAGAAGCCATGGCCACGCCCACGAATCCGAATCTCCACCAACCGCGACATCGCCAGTGGCCCCCCGCTCAGCGGCAGTACGCCGACGGCGCCCTGGGTCAATCTGCTCTCGGCGCCGACGGGTCGACCTCGAAACATGGGAAGCAGCACAGGCGTTCTCGCGGTGGCACGTTTGTTGCCGCGGGACTAGCGGTGGCGTTGACGTCTGCGGGCATCGGCGCCGTCGCCGGACTGGCTGTGCAGCCATACCGCTCCGCTCCCGGCACCGTGGCGACGGTTACGGTCGCCTCACCCCGGCCGGTCGCCGCGCCCCAGGCAGCGGCTAGCCTTCCTGCCGACTCGATCGAGCAGATCGCCGCAGAGGTGCTGCCCAGCGTGGTGCGATTGCAGACAGATCTGGGCAACGAGGGCGATCAGGGCTCGGGCATCATCTTGACTGCCGACGGGCTGATCATGACCAATAACCATGTGGTGTCGGCCGCAGTCGAGGCCAACCGCACCGCCCCCGGCGGAGCGCACACCGCAGTCAGGTTCGCCGACGGCCACACCGTGCCCT
>NZ_JBOGDD010000467.1:0-2893 GCF_050701675.1 Mycobacterium sp.
GTGGTGAGCAGCCGGCGTCCGCTCCGCAGGTGGTCACGGAAACGTGACCACCGATCCCCCGATCGCAGGCTCGGCCTGCGACGACCACGCGCAGCGGTTCACCCATCTGCGGCCGCTGCTATTCACGATCGCCTACGAAGTACTGGGCTCGGCAACCGAATCCGATGACGTGCTCCAGGACAGTTACCTGCGGTGGGCCGACGTGGATCTCGGAACCGTGCGGGACACCAAGTCGTATCTTGCGCAGCTGGTGACAAGCCAGGCGCTCAACGCACTACGCACGAGGGCGCGTCGTCGCGAGGACTACATCGGACCGTGGCTGCCCGAGCCGCTTCTACTCGCCGAGGACGACGCATCGGCCGATGTCGTACTCGCCGAGTCGGTTTCGATGGCGATGCTGGTGCTGCTGGAAACGCTCACCCCTGATGAGCGGGCGGTGTTCATCCTGCGTGAGGTGTTCGGCTTCGACTACGACGAGATCACCGGCGCAGTCGGTAAATCCGTCGCCACGGTGCGTCAGATGGCGCACCGCGCCAGGGAGCACGTGCACGCCCGGCGGACGCGGTTCGGACCCGTCGATACGGCGCGCACGGCACAGATCACCCAACAGTTCATGAAGGCGGCGAACACCGGCGACATGGACGGACTGCTTTCGCTGCTCGCGCCCGACGCCACCTGGACTGCCGATAGCGGCGGCAAGGCCCCCGCTGCGCGCAGGCCGGTGGTCGGCGCGAAGAAGGTGGCCGCAGTCCTGGTGGCCTCCTTCCGTTTCATCCGGAGCACGCCGAATGTGCGGTTCAAGACGGTGAACTGCAACAACGCGCCGGCGGTCGTCGTCCACCGCGGCGACGTCCTCGAAGGCGTCTTCCTCCTCGAGATCGTCGGCGACAAGATCACCAACTTCTACGCGATGCGCAACCCGGACAAGCTCGCCGCGTTCGCCGTTCCACGCACGATCAGTCGTTAGCGAGGCCGCCATCCGGACTCCCCCGCCGGTGCCGTCCGACGTAGCAATGCCAGCATCGCGAGTTTCAGGCAGTTCATGACCCCCCAGCCCTTGACTTACGCAAACGTCAAATGCTGAAATCATCACAGCTGCCGCGGTCGGAGGGTCGCGCTACCAAGCCCGCGCTACGGCGCGAGCCGTGAGAACGTCCATTAGGGGGGACGACCACTCTCGCGGCGAAAGCCCTCCGGCCGTTGCGGTCCGCCTCTGTTCGAGCGGCCTCGCACGCTCTACCTGGGCCGACGCCTCGATCGCCGCACTTCGGCCGAGTACGGATTCATCGGGCCGGTCAGGTTGGGTCGGTGCCGAAGCCGGGCGCGGAAGCACACTCGGCCCATAGGCTTCGGTGCAGAGCCCGCCTCCTGCGGGGAGAGCGTCGCTCGCTGTGGCAGTCGACGGGAGTGGACCAGTGCGTCGTGACCATCTAACCGCCGTTCGGCAGAGGCGTGGCGCACCCTTCGTGCTCGCGACGATCTTGTTCGCCGTAGTCGGCTGTTCAGGGTCGACACCGCCAGATACCGCGTCGGTCGCCAGCTCCACCGCAACGACGGTGGGCACCAGTGAACGGGTCGGCGTGTCCGCGATGGACGACCCTTCGGTGACCACCGCAGGGGATGGCGCCGCGGGCGCGCAACCGCAGCTGGCAGCCGACCCGGCCCAGCTGGCCGACGATCTCGTCGCCGACGAGGGAGCCGTGCGTGACCCGTCTACGCCGGAGGCACTGCTGGTCACGGCAGCGGCCCGACAACAGGCGGCCTACCGCGCTATCGGGCGCAACCCCGAATTGAATGCGGAAACGCGACCGCGAATCCCGCCGTCGCTGCTGCTGGCCTACGACCACAATGTCGACGCCAGCGGGCAGCTCACCGCGATGGCCCACCCCCACGACACCCTGCCGGCCTGGCACATCGACCCGCCGGCTCCGGCCGAGGAGTTGCTCGATTCCTATCGGGAGGCAGAGTCGGCGTCCGGCGTCGGCTGGAGCTACCTCGCCGCGATCAACCTGATCGAGACACGTTTCGGGAGCATCCACGGCTACAGCTCCGCCGGCGCGCAGGGCCCGATGCAATTCATGCCAACGACGTTCGCCGCCTATGGCGCCGGGGGCGACATCAACTCGCCCCACGACAGCATCATGGCAGCCGGCCGCTACCTGGCCGCCAACGGCTTTGCCAACGATCGTGATCACGCCATCTACCGCTACAACAACGCCGACCAGTACGTGCGGGCGGTCAACGACTACGCAGCAGTGCTTGCGGCCGACCCTGCGGCGTTCCCCGGTTACTACCATTGGGTCGTGTACTACTACACGACCGCCGGTGACGTCTTGCTTCCGATCGGTTACGCCGAGACGTCACCGATCCCCGTCGACGACTACCTGGCGACCCACCCGCAGTAAGCCGGTACGTGTTCGGCTCCGACGTGATGACGTAGGTGGCGGCAGCCCGATAGCGAGGAGCGCAGGTGGGTCGACGTAGGTTCGCGGCTGTCGCGCTCTGCGCACTCATCCTCATCGCCAGTGGATGTGCGCAGGCGTCGACGATCCCGGCCAACCGGGCAACGACGACGGTCGGTCTGCCGACGTGCCCACTGAACACGCTGCCGCCAGAGGTGGTCGACACCGTGCGGGTCATTCACGCGGGCGGCCCATTCCCCTTTCCGCGCAACGACGGTGTGGTGTTCGGCAACCGCGAGGGCCATCTCCCCGACCAACGCAGGGGTTACTACCGCGAGTACACCGTGATCACCCCGGGTGCCCGAAATCGGTCGACGAAGCGCATCATCACCGGTGGAGCGCCGCGGACCGATCCGCCCCAATACTTCTACACCGGCGACCACTACGACTCGTTCTGTACGGTCGCTGACGCGGGAAGGCCATGATGCCGC
>NZ_JBOGDD010000468.1:0-6310 GCF_050701675.1 Mycobacterium sp.
GCCCAGGACGGTTCGGCGACGGGGGACAACCCCGCCTACGTCTCGTGGTTGCTCGCCCAATCGATGCTCGCCGACGCCAACGAGATCAGCCAGCAGTTCTCGGGGCAGGGTTCGATGTGGCAGAACCCCTTCGCCAATCCCAACCCGCGGGCTGCGGTCACTGCCGCCTCGGTGTGGTTCACGGCGTATCCGCTGTCCCTGATCACCCGGCCCGACGAGTCATTCCTGACGGCCATGGCCGACGAGGAGATGTGGAAGGCGTTCGCCGAGATCGGCATCGAGGGCATCCACACCGGTCCGGTCAAGCGGGCGGGTGGCATCTCGGGATGGGAGTACACGCCCAGCGTCGATGGGCACTTCGACCGGATCAGCACCCAGATCGATCCGGCCTTCGGCACCGAGGACGAGTTCCGCAAGATGTGCGCCACCGCGAACTGGTACGGCGGGACGATCATCGATGACGTCGTGCCTGGTCACACCGGTAAGGGAGCCGACTTCCGGCTCGCCGAGATGCACTACGCGGACTACCCCGGTATCTACCACATGGTCGAGATCGACCCGCGGGACTGGCACGAGCTGCCCGAAACGCCCGCAGGCGTGGATTCGGTCAACATCGACGCCGGGACCGAGGAGTGGCTGGACAAGGCCGGCTACATCATCGGCAAGCTGCAGCGGGTCATCTTCTTCGCCGAGGGCGTCAAGGAAACCAACTGGAGTGTCACCCGCCCGGTCCTCGGTGTCGACGGGGTGGAACGCCGCTGGGTGTACCTGCACTACTTCAAGGACGGCCAGCCGTCCATCAACTGGCTGGACCCGACGTTCGCTGGGATGCGCATGGTCATGGGCGATGCGCTGCACTCCCTGACCGACCTCGGAACCGGGGCACTGCGCCTCGACGCCAACGGCTTCCTCGGCGTGGAGAAGAGTGCGGCCGACGGCAGTCCCGCCTGGTCGGAGGGGCACCCGCTATCCGAGGCGGCCAACCATCTGATCGCCAGCATGGTCCGCAAGGTCGGTGGTTTCACCTTCCAGGAGTTGAACCTCACCATCGACGACATCCGTGAGACGGGTGAGGCCGGTGCGGACCTGTCGTATGACTTCATCAACCGGCCCGCGTATCAGCACGCCCTCGCCACCGGCGACACCGAATTCCTGCGGCTGACGTTGCGCACCTCGATCGAACTCGGCGTCGAGCCGGCGTCGCTGGTGCATGCGCTGCAGAACCACGACGAGCTGACCTACGAGCTGGTGCACTGGTCCACCGGTCACCGTGACGACGTCTACACCTACAAGGGCGAGGAGATCACGGGAGAACAGCTCGGGGAGTCGGTCCGCAAGGACCTGCTCGAGCAGCTCACCGGACCGAAGGCGCCCTACAACCAGGTGTTCACGACCAACGGCATCGCCTCGACCACCGCGACCGTCGTCGCCGCGTCGCTCGGCATCACCGACCTCGACGAGATCACCGACATCGACCCGATCCGTCGCGCCCATCTGCTGTTGGCGATGTTCAACGCGTTGCAGCCAGGGGTGTTCGCACTGTCCGGCTGGGACATGTGCGGCATGTTGACGCTGCCTCCCAGCGAGGTGGCCGAGCTGCTCCGAGGCGGTGACACGCGCTGGATCCACCGCGCCGGTCACGACCTGATGGGCGTCAACGAGGGGGCGGCCCGTTCGATGGCGGGGATGCCGCGCGGGCGCAGCCTGTACGGCTCGATTCCCGAGCAGCTCGCCGACGAGACCAGCTTCCTGCGCCAGTTGCAGGCCATCTTGCACGTCCGCTCGCATTACGGCATCGCCACGAGTGTGCAGGTCGACATCCCCGAGGTATCGCATCGGGGGATGCTCGTGCTGGTGCACCAACTCGAGGATCCCAGCCAGCATCAGCTCACGCTGCTGAACTTCGCGAACGAGGACATTGCGGGCACCGTGCGTTCAGACCACCTCCCGCCGGGCAGTCACGTCATGGACATGTTCACCGGCAAGACCGTGGGCACGGTCGACGACCTGCACAGTTTTGCGGTGGAAATGCCTCTGCACCATGGCATGTCGTTGCTCGTCGAGGCGGCGGAGGTCGAGGAGTCGGATTAGGCGGAAGATGCGTCGTGCGGCAACTCGGCGTAGTTCCACTGATGTTCACGCGCCAGGGTGCACGCGGCATCGACGGCGCCCTCGGTCAGGGAATCCAGCAGTCCTCGATGATCGTCGGCGATGGCGCCGAGATCCGGGGTGGTCGCCATGATCGTCACCGAGGTCCGAGCCTCGATGTGAAGGTTCTCCCAGGAGCGTTTGATGAGTTCGTTTCCGGCGGCTTCGACGATATGCCGATGGAACGCCACGCTTTCCGTGCTGACCACTTCGGCGTCATCCCGCTGGGCCGCACGGTGCATCCGCTCGACGTCGTCCCGCAATTGGTCGAAGGGAACGTTCCCGGCCATCAGCACCAGCCGGGTCGCGGTCTCCTCGAGCGCGGCCCGTAACACATAGCTCTCTTGCCGGGTCTCGCGAACCGATGAGCGCACGAATGTGCCGCGCCGGGGCCTGATCTCGACGAGTCCGAAGGTCTCCAGCTCGCGCAGCGCTTCGCGGACCGGGGCCTGGCTGGTCCCGAACATGGCGGCAACTCTGGTCTCCACCAGCCGTTCGCCGGGTTCCAGTTCCCCAGAGACGATCTGGCGTACGAGGGTGTCCCGGATCTGGTGGCTCAGCGTGTGGGGGACGAGCGTCGGGTGGTGCGCGGGCATGTTCTGAAGATACGGAGTCATCGCGCCACCAACACGAGCAACGCGGCTACGGCTCGAGGGCATGGCTACAGGTCGACGACCAGCACCGCACTCTTGGACCTGGAGACGCACGGCAGGATGACGTGATTGGACGCGCGTTCGGCGTCGCTGAGAACGTCGTCGTTGTGCTCGGGAATGCCATCGGTCACCCCCAGCTCGCACGTCCCGCAGATGCCCGCCCGACACGAGTTGTCGATGTCGAAGCCGGCATCTTCGAGGACTTCCAGCAGTGTCCTGTCCGCCGGTACCCGCAGACACTGCCCGGACCGAGCCAGCTGCACGTCGAACTCACCATCGCGGGGACTGCTCGACGCCTGCTTCGGGGTGAAGCGCTCCACGTTCAGCGCACCCGATGGCCAACTCTGGCAGCGCTGCTCGACCGCGTCGATCAATGGACCCGGCCCACAGCAGTACACCGCGGTGTCGGCACGGGGGCTGCCCAGGAAGTGGTCGAGATCCAACAGGCCGTATTCGTCCTGGGGCATGACGTGCAGGTCACCGCCCGGAATCGTCCCCAACTCGTCGACGAACGCCATCGAGGCCAGTGTCCGTCCCCCGTACACCAGCGACCATGACGTGCCGCGCTCGGCGACCTCGTGGACCATGGGCAGGATCGGCGTGATGCCGATCCCCCCGGCGATGAACAGATACCGATCCGAGTCCACTAGCGCGAAGTTGTTTCGGGGGCCTCGGACCGAGACGACGTGGCCGGGCCGGACAGTGTCATGGATCATCTTGGAACCGCCCCGGCCTGCTGGCTCGCGCAGCACGGCGATCCGCCACGTCTGGGTGTCATCGGGGCTGCCGCACAACGAGTATTGGCGAACGACTCCGTCGGCCAGTTCGATCTCGATGTGCGCACCGGGAGCCCAGTCCGGCAGTGGCGTCCCGTCGACCGAGCGCAGGTCAAGGCTGAGGACACCGTCGGACTGCCGGTGCATCGACGAAATCTCCACACGCGAGGTCGACGTCACGCCATCGTCGCTAGTTCGTCAGCAGCCGGGTTGCCGACTCCGGCGAGAACATGTTCGCCGCGATGTCCCGCATGCCCCGCATGGCGCGCAGGATCTCGTTCCGGTCGTCATCGGTCTTCGCGTAACGCGCCAGAATCTGCCGGCCCAGCCCGACATGGAACTTCTCATCGATCTCGATCTTTCGATGCACGCGGACGACCTCGTCGAAGCCGTAGCGCTCACCGGCGAGGAATGTCGGCTCGAGGCTCCCGGTTGCCGAGGTCTCCGAGGCATTCCAGGCGGCGACCGCCGCGAGGGGATGGCGGTCGAGGCACTCCCAGAGGAACTCGCTCCACATCTGCGAATCGGGTGGAACACTCGTCGGTGCGGTGCCGCCCAGCGACTCGACGGCATTGCTGACCGCTTCGTAGTGCTCGGCCTCCTGGAAGGCTTGCTTGGCTAGCAACGTGATGTGCTTGCGCTCGAAGCCCAGCCCATATCGGTGAATTTCCTCGTTCAGCAAGAACACGTAGTCGATCTCGCGCCAGGCTCGCGTGGCCAACCACTCCGCGAGAATGATGGGTTGAGGGTCGTTGGCGAACGAGTCGAAGAAGTCTTCGCTGGTACGCCTCGCGGTCGCGAAGATGGAATCCAGGATTTCGTCGACTTCGCCGATGACGGGGTCGAGGCCCGTCCCGCCCCTGACGTTTCGCACGTTGACCATCGCGTTCAACCGTTCTCTTGGATGATTATCGATAATCGATAATAAGGTGAGACACCGGTCACAGTCAAGGTCGCTGCTAGGGGCGCTGTGGGCGAGGGGGCGGGCATGGCGGGTTTGTCATCTCCTGCCAAACACCCGTCGTTGAGGTTGGCTCTCGGTTATGTGTGCATCCCGATGCGCCGAACATAGCGTGATTGGCATCACACCCGTCTTCCTGTGCAGGAAACGAGGAACCGCATGAAGGACATCAGCCCGCAAACCACCACTACCGTGGGGCAGTCGCCCTCCTCGAAGACCTCTGGCAGCACGTTGGAACTCGAACGGCGTGGCATCGCCCATGTCGGGACCGACCAGCGCTACGGCCACCCGAGAAATCAATTCACCGTGCGGTTCGCCCCGGTGATCTATCTGGCCGGCATCTATCTGGGTGCCAGCGGCGGCCCACTCGGCCTCGGCTTCACCGGCAGTGTCACCGCGATCGTCCTCGCCAACATCCTGGGTTCCATCGTCACCGGCCTCTGTGCGGTGATGGGACCACGGCTTGGCATGCCGCAGCTGCCGATGGGGCGGGCCGCATTCGGGTACTTTGGCAACTTCCTGCCCGCGTTCCTCACGCTCCTGATGTGCATCGGCTACTACAGCGTCGGCACGGTGCTCGGGGCGAAGTCGCTCGCCGATCTCTTGCACGCGCCGTACGCCCCCACGGTGGTGGTCGTCGCGGCCGTGAGCATCCTGATCGGAATCTTCGGGTACAAGATCTTGCACACGCTGGGCAAGATCATCACCAACGTGAGCGTCGTCGTGCTCACCGTGGTGTCGATCGTGCTGATCTTCCACGGCGGTGGACCGGGCACCCACGCCACCGTCTCGGGAAGTCATTACTGGCTGGCGTGGTCGGTGCTGTTCACCGCGGTGTTCGGCTACACGGCGAGCTGGGCGCCGTACGCCTCGGACTACTCCCGTTACCTGCCGGAGGACAGCAAACCGTCATCGATTTTCCGTGCCGCCAGCCTCGGGCTGTTCGCCTCCACGACGTGGATGATGTGCCTGGGCGCCGGCCTGATCACACTCCTGCCCGACGGTGACGTGCTCGACACGTTCGGCCTCGCACTGCCGGACTGGCTGCGCTACGTCGTCCTGCTCACCCTCGGCCTGTCCGCCATCCCGCACAACTCCGTGAACCTCTACAGCGGGGCGATGAACGTCCTGACCTGTCAGGTGAAGTTGCCGCAGTGGGTGACGGTGACGATCGCAGGTGTCATCGGGATGGTCATTGCGCTGGTGTTCGGCGGCGACCAGTTCCAGGCGAACTTCCTGCTCTTCCTGCACGTGTTGTCGTACTACATCACGCCGTGGGTTGCAGTCCTGATCGTCGACTACTACGTCGTCCAACGCGCCGGACGAAACACCCTGCCGTTCGAGAACTACTACACCCCGGACGGTGCGTTTGGACGCTACAACGTGGCAGGACTCGCTGCTCTCGTCGTGGGCGTCGTCGTCTCGATTCCCTTCATGGCCAACGGCTTCTTCACCGGCCCGGTCGGCGCCAGTCTCGCCGGTGCCGACCTGAGCTACTTCCTCTCCGGCATCGTGGCCGCCCTGGTCTACCTCGCCGCCCGGCGCTGGTTCACGACTCGTGTTCCAAACACCGGACGAACGGCACAGCCCGGCGAGGTGTCACATCTGCAGAAGTCGGACTGAGAGCCCATCGGAGTCGTCAAGCGACGAGGTCATGGCGACGCTTACGAAGAACGGCCGTGATCGTTGTCCATAAGCGCTAACCTCGCGGCCAATGGATCAACGTGACACTGCGGCGACCGCCGCGAGTCAGACCCTCACTCTTGCCGAGC
>NZ_JBOGDD010000469.1:0-10284 GCF_050701675.1 Mycobacterium sp.
CTCTCGTTCTGGCCGCCTGCGGTGGAGGAGGCGACTCGTCGTCGTCGGGCCCCACCAAGATCGCCGTGTGGCACGGCTTTCAGGACACCGAGGGCACCGTGTTCAAGTCGCTGATCGATCAGTACAACAAGGAGCATCCCGACGTCCAGGTAAGCGAGCTGTACTCCAGCAACGATCTGGTGCTGCAGAAGGTGCTGACCGCGGTGCGCGGCGACAGTGCGCCCGACGTCGCGTACATGTTCGGGTCGTGGTCGCCGAACATCGCGCAGATACCGAAGCTCGTCGACATGACTTCCGCGGTGGCGCAGCCGGACTGGAAGTGGGACGACTTCTATCCCGCCGAGCGGGCCGCGGCGACGGTCGGGGACAAGACGGTCGGGGTACCCGCCCTGGTGGACAACCTCGCGATCGTCTACAACAAGAAGCTCTTCGCCGACGCAGGGATCGAGCCGCCGACCGCGAACTGGACGTGGGACGACTTCCGCTCCGCGGCAGCCAAACTGACCGATCCCTCGAAGGGACAGTACGGCTGGCTGATCCCCGCCGACGGCAGCGAGGACACCGTCTGGCACTACCTTCCGATGCTGTGGGAGGCCGGCGGCGACATCCTGTCGTCGGACAACGAGCACGCGACGTTCAACTCCGAGGCGGGCGTCAAGGCGCTGACCACGCTGCAGCAGATGGCCGTCACCGACAAGTCGGTGTACCTGGACACCACCAACGAGAACGGCCCCAAGCTGATGAACAGCGGCAAGGTCGCGATGCTGGTCACCGGGCCGTGGGATCTGAGCTCGTTGTCCGACATCGAGTACGGCGTTCAGGTGATGCCGACGTATCCCGGCTCCAGCGGTGCCCATCAGACGATCTCCGGGCCGGACAACTGGGTGGTATTCGACAACGGCGACAAGCGCAAGCAGGCGGCCGTCGACTTCGTCAAGTGGCTCACCGCGCCCGAGCAGGTCAAGACCTTCTCCCTGGGCACCGGCGATCTGCCGACCCGCACCTCGGTTGGTCAGGACCAGGCGGTTGTCGCCAAGATGGATGAGCAGCTTCCCGGCGTCGGCGTCTTCGTGCAGAATCTGTCGAACGTGAAGAAGGCCAGGCCGACGGTCGAGCAGTACCCCGCCATCTCGGAGGCGCTGGGTCAGGCGATCGTGTCCGTCATGCTCGGCAAGGACCAGCCCGCAGACGCGCTGAACTCCGCAGCTCAGGCCTCCGACGCAGCACTGGCCGGTAAGTAACGTGCCTTCCGCGCCCGCCCTGTTGGGGCGAATCGCCCGGTCGGAGAACGCAAGCGGCTGGGCGCTGGCGAGTCCGGCGGTCGTGCTGATCGGGATCTTCGGTCTGCTCCCGGTGCTGATGTCGCTGCAACTGTCGTTCCAGCACTCCGATCTGCTCACCCCGGAGACCCCATGGGTCGGGCTCGACAACTACCGCAAGTTGGCCACCGACCCGGTCTTCGTCGAGTCGATCAAGCACACGATCGTCTACACCGCGCTTTTCGTCCCAGGGACCATGTTGGTCGGGCTGTTCGTCGCCGCGGCGATGAACCGCTCGCTGCGCTTCATCTCGGTGTACCGGACCGCTGCCTACGTCACGATGGCGGTCTCCACGATCTCGCAGGGCATCATCTTTCTCTGGCTGACCGACCGTGACTACGGATTGGTCAACGCCGCGCTCAACGCGGTCGGGGTGTCATCACAACCGTTCCTGGCCTCACCTTCGCAGGCCCTGTTCGTGATAGTCGCGATGACGATCTGGGGCTGGACAGGGTTCTCGGTCATCGTGTATCTGGCTGCCCTGCAGGGGGTTCCCGCCGAGCTGCACGAAGCGGCTGCCATCGACGGCGCGAGTGCGTTCACCCGGTTCCGCACCATCACCGTGCCCCTTCTCGGGCCCGCGAACCTGTTCCTCCTGGTGTGGCTGACCATCAACGCGCTACAACTCTTCGACGAGGTCTATGCGACCACGCGCGGCGGCCCACTGCGGGCGACCACCGTCATCGTCTACTACCTGTGGGATCGGGCATTCGTGCACTTCGATGCCGGGTACGCCGCCGCGATGGCGTACGCGCTCTTCGTCGTGATCCTGGTCATCACCGCCATCCAGTTCCGCATCGCTCGTAGATACGTGCACTACTCGTGAGCGCCGATACGGTGACTCCACCGGTACCCGCGAAACCCGTTGCAGGCGAACGGACGGCAAGCACGCCGGGTGGCAGGCGCAGGTGGCGGCTGCCCTTCAGCCCGTGGCATCTGGTCCTCATCCCATTGTCCTTCCTGTTGGTCGTCCCGCTGCTGTGGATGTTGGTCACCTCGTTGGAGACCGAGGGGGAGGCCAATCACTTCCCGCCGGTTCTCTTCCCAGCCAATCCGAGGTTCCAGAACTACTCCGAGGCGTGGGACGCAGCACCGTTCGGGCAGTTCTTCCTCAACAGCGCGCTCGTCACGTTGGTCGTCCTGGTCAGCAACCTGATCGTCTGCAGCCTGGCGGGTTACGCCTTCGCCAGGATCCGATTCCTCGGTCGCGGAGCGCTTTTCGTCGTACTGATGGCCACGTTGATGGTGCCCTTCCAGGTCACCATGATTCCGGTGTTCCTGATCGTCAAGTGGTTCGGTGACAACGTCGCCGAAGTGTTCGGCATCGACCACATCGGCGCGCTGATGCTGCCCAACCTCGCGACGGCCTTCGGCATCTTCTTCCTGCGCCAGTTCTTCATGACCGTGCCCGTGGAGCTTGAGGAGGCCGCGCGCGTCGACGGGACCTCACGGCTGGGTGTGCTGTTCAAGATGGTGCTGCCGTTGTCGTTGCCTGCACTCTCGACACTGGCGGCCCTGACCGTCCTGACGTCGTGGAACGACTTCCTGTGGCCCCTCATCGTGATCACCTCACAGGACCAGATGACGATTCCGTTGGGGCTGAGCTACTTTCAGGGTGCCCACCGGGTGAAGTGGCCGCTACTGATGGCGGCCAACGTGATGAGCCTGCTGCCGATGTTGCTGGTGTTCATCGGCGCGCAGAGATATTTCGTCCAATCGGTAGCCAGTACCGGCATCAAGGGCTGAGAGGCAAGACGTTGGCAGAAGTCGAGTTCCGCGATGTCACGCGGAGTTATGCGGGCGGGCGCTCGGGTGACACCGTCGCCCTCAAGGGCCTCAACCTGACCGTGTCGGATGGGGAGTTCCTGATCCTGGTCGGACCGTCGGGCTGCGGCAAGAGCACCGCGCTGCGTCTGCTGGCTGGGCTGGACAAGCCGACGTCGGGCGAGATCAGGATCGGCGGAACCGTGGTCAACGGGATGTCCCCTGGCGAGCGGGACATCGCGATGGTGTTTCAGAACTACGCGCTCTATCCGCACATGTCCGTCTACCGGAACCTCGCCTACGGGCTGCGTCAACGCAGGACTCCTCGGGCCGAGGTCGAGCGGCGGGTCCGCGAGACGGCCAGCCTGCTGGAGATCGATGAGTTGCTGGACCGCAAGCCAGGCCAACTCTCCGGCGGACAGCGTCAGCGAGTGGCGATGGGCCGCGCCCTGGTGCGCCAGCCGCAGGCGTTCCTGCTCGACGAGCCGCTGTCCAACCTCGATGCGAAACTGCGCAACCAGGTTCGGGGAGACCTCAAGCGCCTGCACCGCGAGCTCCCGGTGACCTCGATCTACGTCACCCACGATCAGGTGGAGGCGATGACGCTCGGGGATCGGTTGTGCGTGATGTCCGACGGTGAAGTGCAACAGATCGGTACGACCGACGACATCTACAACCGGCCGGCGAACACGTTCGTCGCCGCGTTCATGGGCAGTCCCCCCATGAATCTGATGCCTGGCATGGTGCGCAGCGGGGTCCTCCACGTCGGCGGCGTTGCGATGACGACCGCATCCGAACCCGACGGCCCGGTAACCGTCGGGGCCAGGCCGGAGCATCTTCGGCTGGACACTTCCCCATCCGACGGTATGGTGCCGGCGAGGGTCGACTTCACCGAGCCGCTCGGCAGCCACGTGCTGGTCACCGCGCTCGTCGACCCTTTCCCCGACGGCTCGGTCGCCCCAGGCGAGACCCGGGTGATCGTTCAGGCCCCGTCGGGTACCGAACTGGAATCCGGCACCCGCATCGGCCTGCAGCTGCCGCCCGAGCGGACGTACTTCTTCGACGCTGAGACGGGCGACGCCCGGCATAGCCGCGAGCAGTCGTTGACGCGCAGGTAGATATAGCGCCTAAGCAAACTTTCGCGGCAGCTGATTCCGGCGCAGCGGCAGTGAGCTAGACGCCGTACCTAATGAGTTCGTCCGCGGTGACCAGGCGCTCGTGTTTGGCAGGGAAGTCACGGCTTCTGACCGGGTGCCGGATCAATGACCAGGCGATTCGTCCCATTCGTGATCGAGCGATCGGATTGATGTGCACGGCGTTCACTCCTGCGGTTGGCGTCTTGCTTCACCGTGGGCCCACACTGGCGCACGAACCCTGAGCACCATTAGACACCTGTGATCTGGCTAACACCAAACTGGCGCGCCGGAATAAGGTCAGATGTTTCTGGTGTGACTGGTGTGACTAGCCAGCTACCGCTCGGCCCTAACGCTGAGGCGCGGCGGTCGGCTTGATCGGCGCCGGAAGCGCGGTCTGGCCCATCAGGTAGCGGTCGACGCCCGCGGCCGCGGCACGACCCTCGGCGATCGCCCACACGATGAGCGACTGGCCACGACCCATGTCGCCGGCGACGAAGACACCCGGCACCGAGGTCTGGAAGTCGTCGTTTCTGGCAACGTTGCCGCGGTCGGTCAGCTCCACGTGCAGGTCGCTGAGCAGACCCGGCTTCTCAGGCCCAACGAATCCCATCGCGAGCAGCACCAGATCGGCGTCGAGATCGAAGTCGCTGCCGTCGACCTTCACGAACTTGCCGTCCTGCATCTGGACCTCGTGCACCTTCAGTCGCTCGACGCGACCGTCGGTGCCGACGAATTCCTCGGTGTTGACCGAGAACACTCGCTCGCCGCCCTCTTCGTGTGCCGACGCCACGCGGTACATCAGCGGGTAGGTGGGCCATGGCGTCGACTGGGCCCGCTCCTCCGGCGGACGCGGCATGATCTCGAACTGGTGCACGCTGGCTGCACCCTGACGGTGGGCGGTGCCAAGGCAGTCGGCGCCGGTGTCGCCACCGCCGATGATGACCACCTTCTTGCCCTTCGCGGTGATCGGCGGCTCGCCGTCGTCACCGACCACCGGATCGCCGTTTTGGACGCGGTTCGCCCACGGCAGGTACTCCATCGCCTGATGGATGCCCCTCAGCTCGCGCCCTGGGATGGGCAGATCGCGCCAGTCCGTCGCACCGCCGCTGAGGACCACTGCGTCGAAGTCGGCCCGCAACTGTTCTGCGGTGACGTCGACGCCGACGTTGACGCCGGTCCTGAACTTCGTTCCCTCCGCCGCCATCTGCTCGAGGCGACGGTCGATGTGGCGCTTCTCCATCTTGAACTCGGGGATGCCGTAGCGCAGAAGTCCACCGATCCGGTCGGCGCGCTCGAACAGCGTGACGTCGTGACCCGCCCGCGTCAGCTGCTGGGCGGCGGCCAGGCCGGCGGGACCGGACCCGACGACGGCGACGGTCTTGCCGGTCAGACGAGTCGGTGGCAGCGGGACCACCCAGCCCTCTTCGAAGGCGTTGTCGATGATCTCGACCTCGACCTGCTTGATGGTCACGGCGTCCTGGTTGATGCCGAGCACGCAGGACGCCTCGCACGGTGCCGGGCAGAGCCGCCCGGTGAACTCCGGGAAGTTGTTGGTGGCGTGCAGGCGCTCGATCGCGTCGCGCCACCGGTTCCGGTAGACCAGATCGTTCCACTCGGGGATCAGATTTCCCAGCGGACAACCGTTGTGGCAGAACGGAATACCGCAGTCCATGCATCGCGCGGCCTGGTCCTGCAGCACGTCGTGGGAGAAGTCCTCGTATACCTCGTCCCAGTCACGCAGGCGCAGCGGGACGGGCCTGCGCTGCGGGGTCTCGCGATGGGTGTGCTTCAGGAAGCCGCGCGGATCAGCCACGGGCCGCCGCCATGATCGCCTCGTTGACGTCCTCACCGTTGCGCTCCGCCTCGGCGATCGCCGACAGAACGGACTTGTAATCGCGCGGCATCACCTTCACGAAGTGCTTCAGTTCTGACTCCCAATCGGTGAGAACGTGTCGGCCTACCGCCGAATCGGTGGCGTCAACGTGCGCCTGGATGATGTCGTGCAGCCACCTGACGTCTTCCGAGTCGTCGGTGCCGAGCGCCTCGAGGTCCACCATCTCGGTGTTCAGATGGTCGGGCAGCACGCCATCCGGGTCGTACACGAACGCCATGCCACCGGACATGCCCGCGGCGAAGTTGCGCCCGGTGGGTCCGAGGATCGCGACCTTGCCACCGGTCATGTACTCGCAGCCGTGGTCGCCAACGCCCTCGACCACCGCGTGAGCGCCAGAATTTCGCACCGCGAACCGTTCGCCGACCTGACCGCGCAGGAACGCCTGGCCGCTGGTCGCGCCGAACAGAATCACGTTGCCCGCGATGATGTTGTCCTCGGCCACGTACCCGGCAGGCGCGTTCTCAGGAGGCCGCACGACGATCCGACCGCCGGAGAGACCCTTGCCCACGTAGTCGTTGGCATCGCCGTACACCCGCAGCGTGACACCCCTCGGCAGGAAGGCGCCGAAGCTGTTGCCCGCCGAACCGTCGAAGGTGATGTCGATGGTGCCGTCCGGAAGCCCTTGCCCGCCATGGGCCTTGGTCACCTCGTGACCGAGCATGGTGCCGACGGTGCGGTTCACGTTCGCGATGCTGGTCCGGAAACGGACCATTGCCCCCGTGTCCAAGGCCTCCCGGCATTGCACGATCAGCTGCTGGTCCAGCGCCTTGCCGAGACCGTGGTCCTGGCGCGAGCTGCAGTACAGATCCTGGTTCATGAACGCCGAGTTGGGCTCGTGCAGCACCGGCGAGAGGTCCAGCTTGTGGGCCTTCCAGTGCTCGGCGGCCTGCTTGGTGTCCAGCGCGCCGACCTGCCCGACCATCTCGTTTACCGTCCGGAAGCCCAACTGCGCCATCAGCTCCCGCACCTCTTCGGCGATGAACATGAAGAAGTTCTCGACGAACTCCGGCTTGCCGTTGAACCGCTCCCGCAACAGCGGATTCTGCGTGGCCACGCCCACCGGACAGGTGTCGAGGTGGCACACCCGCATCATGATGCAGCCCGCCACCACGAGAGGAGCAGTGGCGAAGCCGAACTCCTCGCCGCCCAGCAGCGCGGCCACGACGACGTCGCGGCCGGTCTTGAGCTGGCCGTCGACCTGTACGACGATCCGGTCGCGAAGTCCGTTGAGCAACAGGGTCTGCTGCGTCTCGGCCAGGCCAAGCTCCCACGGCGCTCCCGCATGCTTCTGCGACGTGAGCGGGGTGGCGCCGGTACCTCCGTCGTGCCCGGAGATCAGCACGACGTCGGCATGCGCCTTCGACACCCCCGCCGCGACGGTTCCCACGCCGTTCTCGCTGACGAGCTTCACGTGAACGCGGGCACTGGGATTGGCGTTCTTCAGGTCGTGAATCAGCTGCGCCAGATCCTCGATCGAGTAGATGTCGTGGTGCGGCGGCGGCGAGATCAAGCCGACACCCGGTGTCGAATGCCGCACCTCGGCCACCCACGGGTACACCTTGTGCCCCGGAAGCTGGCCGCCCTCACCGGGTTTCGCACCTTGGGCCATCTTGATCTGGATGTCGGTGCAGTTGGTGAGGTAGTGGCTGGTCACTCCGAAGCGACCAGATGCGACCTGCTTGATGGCACTGCGGCGCCAGTCACCGTTGGCGTCGGGATCGAAGCGGTCCGCGGACTCGCCGCCCTCACCCGAATTCGAGCGTCCGCCAAGGCGGTTCATCGCGATGGCGAGCGTCTCGTGCGCCTCGGCCGAGATGGAGCCGTAGCTCATGGCGCCCGTCGAGAAGCGCTTGACGATCTCCGTAGCCGACTCGACCTCGTCCAGCGCCACGGGCGGCCGTCCGCTGTCGGCACTGTCGCGGAACTTCAGCAGACCGCGCAATGAGGCGAACCGCTCGCTCTGGTCGTCAACGAGCTTGGTGTACTCCTTGAAGATCGAGTACTGGCCGGTGCGCGTGGCGTGCTGCAGCTTGAACACGGTTTCCGGGTTGAACAGGTGGTACTCGCCCTCGCGGCGCCACTGGTACTCACCACCGACCTCGAGCTCGCGGTGGGCGCGCTCGTCGGGGCGGTCGAGGTAGGCCAGCGCGTGGCGGGCGGCGACGTCGTCGGCGATGTCGTCGAGGTCGATGCCGCCCACCGGGCAGTGCAGACCGGTGAAGTACTCGTCGAGCACCGACTGGCTGATGCCGATGGCCTGGAACAGCTGGGCGCCCGTGTAGGAAGCCAGCGTGGAGATGCCCATCTTCGACATCACCTTCAGCACGCCCTTGCCCGCGGCCTTCGTGTAGTTGGCCTTGGCCTTGTCGCTGGTGATGTCGGTGATCACGCCCCGGTCGACCATGTCCTCGATGGACTCGAAGGCCATGTAGGGGTTGATGGCCGCGGCGCCGAAGCCGACCAGCGCGGCCATGTGGTGCACCTCGCGGGCATCGCCCGCTTCGACGACGAGGCCGACCTGGGTGCGGGTGCGCGCGCGCACCAGGTGGTGATGCACGGTCGAGACGCTCAGCAGCGACGGGATCGGGGCGAGTGACTCGTTGGACTCGCGGTCGGACAGCACGATGATGCGCGCGCCGTCGCTGATCGCGGCCGACACCTTGCCCCGCACGTCCTCGAGCGCCTCACGCAACCCCTGGCCGCCCCTGGCGACCGGGTAGAGACAACGGATGACCGCGGCGCGAAGCCCGTGCTTGTGGCCCCGGATCTCGTGGTCGGGGTCGACGCAGATCAGTTTCGACAGTTCGGCGTTGCGCAGGATGGGGTTGGGCAGCACGATCTGGCGACACGAGTCGCCATTCGGGTTCAGCAGGTCGCCCTCCGGGCCGACAGTGCCCTGCAGGCTGGTCACCACCTCTTCGCGGATGGCGTCCAGCGGCGGGTTGGTGACCTGGGCAAACAGCTGCTGGAAGTAGTCGTAGAGCATCCGCGGCCGTGCCGACAACACCGCCACCGGGGTGTCCGTGCCCATCGAGCCGAGCGCTTCGGCCCCGCTGCGCGCCATCGGCGCCACCAGCAGATTCAGCTCTTCGTAGGTGAAGCCGAAGGCCTGCTGGCGCAGCACCACCCGGTGGTGCGGCATGCGGACGTAATCGCCCTGCGGCAGATCGTCGAGGTTGAACAGCCCGGCGTCCAGCCACTCCTGGTAGGGCTGCCCAGCGGCGAGTTCGGTCTTGATCTCCTCGTCGGAGACGATGCGGCCCTGTTCGGTGTCGACCAGGAACATCCGGCCTGGTTGCAGGCGCAGCTTCTGCACCACGCGTTCCGGGTCCAGGTTCAGCACCCCGGCCTCGGACGCCATGACGACCAGGCCGTCGTCGGTGACCCAGATTCGGGACGGGCGAAGTCCGTTGCGGTCAAGGACCGCTCCGATCACGGTGCCGTCGGTGAAGCACACCGACGCCGGTCCGTCCCACGGCTCCATCAGCGACGAGTGGTACTCGTAGAACGCCCGACGGGCGGGGTCCATCGACTCGTGCCGCTCCCAGGCCTCCGGAATCATCATCAGGACGGCGTGGGGCAGGCTGCGGCCGCCGAGGTGCAACAGTTCGAGCACCTCGTCGAAGCGCGCGGTGTCCGACGCGCCCGGGGTGCAGACCGGGAAGATCTTGTCGACGTCGTCGTACGACCCGAAGACGTCGGTGCGGATGAGCGCCTCCCGCGCGCGCATCCAGTTCTCGTTTCCGGTGACGGTGTTGATCTCACCGTTGTGGGCGATGCGGCGGAACGGGTGAGCCAGCGGCCAGGACGGGAAGGTGTTGGTCGAGAAGCGCGAGTGCACGATGCCCAGCGCGCTGGTCATCCGCTCGTCCTGCAGGTCCAGATAGAACGCCTTGAGCTGCGGGGTGGTGAGCATCCCCTTGTAGGCGAACGTCTGCCCGGAAAGGCTTGGGAAGTAGACGGTTTCGCGACCAGGACCATCCTGGCCCGGCCCCTTGGTGCCCAGCTCGTGCTCGGCGCGCTTGCGCACCACGTAGGCGCGACGCTCGAGGTCCATGCCGGATGCGCCGCCGACGAACAGCTGGCGGAACGTCGGCATCGCGTCGCGCGCAAGTGCGCCAAGGGACGAATCGTCGGTTGGCACGTCGCGCCAGCCGATGAACGTCAGACC
>NZ_JBOGDD010000470.1:0-1700 GCF_050701675.1 Mycobacterium sp.
GTCCTGGAGAATCTACGGGCAGGTGAACTCGAGTTCGAAGGGCTTCTTCGTCGGCTGCATCGGGTTGGCCATGTCGATGCCGACGGCGTTTCCGGTGATCTTGTAGGTCTTGTCGTTCTTCTCGGCAGTGGCGTCACCCTGGCCGCCGCCCACGGCGAGCGTGATGCCACCGACATTGCCAAGCGCGACCGAGGTGACGGTGGGCGGGTCGGCTTCACTCACGATGGCGGCGATACCGGTCGTCGCTTCACCGATCGCGACGTTCACGTTGCCGCCGGCGTTGGCGCATACGACGCTGCCGCCGACTTCCTTGGGTTGGCCGTCGATGGTGACCTTCGTGCCTGCTGCGGCACTGGCAGACGTGCTCGCCTCCGAGGACGAACTCGCCTCAGAGGACGAACTGGAGGACGACGATTGCGGCGAGGACTTGTCCCCCGACGAACAGCCGGCCAGACCGGCGACGACGATCGCAGCGCCGCCGACGGCGACCAGCAAACTTTGCTTCACCACTGTTCTCCTTATGGTCCTTGCGACCCGTCAAGATCGGCGGATCGTCCAAGGCAGTATGGAGTGCCGTTCACCAGCAGACATGGGATTGCCCGAAAAACCTGGATCAAGATCGGCCGGCAATCGAGTGGCCTCGACCGGCAGTTTTCGAAAGGTGAACGACCGGGCGCTTCGAACGATCGCCAGCCGGTAGGTTCGGGCGCGTGAAGACCTTGCGCACCCCCGAGGACCGATTTGCCGGGTTGACGGACTTTGCCTACTCGCCGCGCTACTGCGAGGTCGACGACGACGAGGGCGGACGGCTACGCATCGCATGGGTGGAGGACGGCCCCGCCGACGCGGATCCCGTGTTGCTACTCCACGGTGAGCCCTCCTGGTCGTATCTGTACCGGCGGATGATCCCGATTCTGGTGGCCGCCGGTCACCGCGTGATCTGCCCCGACCTCGTCGGGTTCGGCCGCTCGGACAAGCCCACCGGCATCGGGGACCACAGCTACGCCCGACACGTGGAGTGGATGCGCGCCGTCGCGTTCGACGAACTCGACCTGCGCCGCGTCACCCTCGTCGGCCAGGACTGGGGCGGCCTGATCGGCCTGCGACTGGCCGCCGAGCATCCCGAGCGGTTCGCCCGGATCGTCGTCGCCAACACGGGACTGCCGACGGGTGATCTGCCGATGCCCGACATCTGGTGGCAGTTCCGCAAGGCGATCCAGGGGATGCCGGAGATCGAGGTCGGCAGGTTCGTCCAGTCCGGCTGTCAACGGCCGATGAGCGACGTCGTCCGGGCCGGTTACGACGCCCCGTTCCCCGACGACTCGTACTGCGCAGGCCCGCGCGCGATGCCGAGTCTGGTGCCGACGTCGAACGACGATCCCGCCACGGGCGCCAACCGCGTCGCGTGGAAGACGTTGTGCGACAGTCCGACTCCGATGCTAGTGGCATTCAGCGACGGCGACCCGATCACCGGCGCGATGGCCCCGATCTTCACCAGTCAGATGCGTGGCGCTCAGGGGATCGAGCATCCGGTGATCCGCAATGCCGGGCACTTCCTTCAGGAGGACGCTGGCGAGGACCTCGCGGAAGCGGTCGTGCGGTTCCTGCGGGCGACCCGGTGACCGGGTCGCCGTCGAAGTTCTTCGAGGTCGAAACCGAGCTCGAGGGCCGCGCAGGCCGGGCGGGCGTCATGCACACCC
>NZ_JBOGDD010000471.1:0-1685 GCF_050701675.1 Mycobacterium sp.
GCTCCATGCACTGAACGCCGCCATCTGGGCCTCCGCAACGTAATTCGCCTGAAGCCGCTCCACTTTGCGTTGGACTTCGGACTCGGTGGGAGCCGTTACCACCGACAGGCTTGCCAACCCAAGGACGTCGGAGGGGTTGCGCCCATCCGCCGCCGCGAGCGCGCGGATCTCGGCCAGCCCCTTGGCGAATCGCTCTGGGCCGTCAGCCCCGGCGAAGATGACCTCGGCGTGCCGCGCCCCGAACCGTCGGCCTCGCGGCGACCAGCCGGACTGGAAGATCACCGGCGTGCGTTGCGGCGACGGGACCGAGACGTGTGGACCCGCAACGCGGAAGCGCTTGCCGTCGTGGTCGATCGGTCGTACCCGATCGGGATTGGCGAACACCCCGGTGGCCGAGTCCGCGACGAAGGCATCGTCAGCCCAGCTGCCCTCCCAGAGTTGATACGTGACATCGAGGAACTCCTCGGCGATCTCGTAGCGCTCGTCGTGGTCGACCATCGCCTCGAGGCCGAAGTTGCCTGCGGCATTTGGGAGGTAGGAGGTCACCACGTTCCACCCGAACCGGCCGCCGGACAGATGGTCGATGGTGCTGAATCGCCGCGCCAAGTCGAAGGGATGGGAGTAGGTGGTCGATGCGGTGACGACGAACGACAGTCGCTCGGTATTGGCCGCCAGGATCCCGGCGAGTATGGCGGGGTCGTGAGCGGGCAATTCAACGCCGTACCTGATCGCGGTGTCCGCCGAACCGCCGTAGGTGTCGTACATGCCGAGAACGTCGCCGAAGAAGATCAGGTCCAGCCCGCCCTCCTCGCTGATGCGGGCAAGATCGAGCCAGTAGGACGGCCGCAACGCCTCGAGCCGCCGGTCCTTCCCGTCGCGCCACAGGGTGACCGCTCCGGCCCCCATGCCGATGCAGTTCTGTTCGTAGAGCCCGAATATCAGTCCGCCGTCTCTCGCGGTCATGGCAGTGACGTCCTTTGTAGCTCGAGCAGGGAGGGCAGGGAGTCGACGAGTTCGCGGCCGTGCACCGTGGTGGGGCCGGCCAATAGCCGCTCGGTGGGCGCCGATTCGACCACACGTCCGTCCGCCAGCACGGCAGTGTGGTCGGCCACTTCACGCAAGACCCCTAGGTCATGGGTGATGAACAAGTAGGTGAGGTCCTGTTCGGCACGCAGCTCGCGGATCAGGGTGATGATGTGCTGCTGGGTGGAGACGTCGAGGGCGGATACGGGTTCGTCCCACACCACGACGCTTGGCTCGACCGCCAGCGCGCGGGCGATTGCGACGCGCTGTCGCTGACCGCCCGACAGCTGCACGGGGGACCGTGGCGCCACCGATTCCGGCAGCCGCACCAGGTCGAGCAGTTCGCGCACGCGCGCACGGACCCGTCGCCTGTCGGTGATGTTCGCGGCACGCAGGGCGTCGCGAAGCAAGCCGCCGACGGACAGGCGCGGGTCGAAGGAGGCCAACGGATCCTGATGGACGAGCTGGACGCGGCGCCGCAGGGCGCGACGTGCAGGCGCGTCGGCGGTGAGCCACTCGGTGTCGAGGACGCGAACCGAGCCGGCGTCCGGCTCGGCCGCACCGATTGCGATGCGCGCCAATGTTGACTTGCCCGAACCGGACTGGCCGACGAGGCCCATACTCGACCCGCGGGGTACCTCGAGGGTCACGGAGTCCAGGAC
>NZ_JBOGDD010000472.1:0-8180 GCF_050701675.1 Mycobacterium sp.
GGCGAGGGCCTGGTGCACGGACCGGCACACTCGAGCATCGGGCAGGAAGGCGGCGCGGTCGGATCCATCGTCGGGCTTCGCTCCACTGATGCCGTCAACGGATCGCATCGCGGACACCACCAGTTCCTCGCCAAGGCGCTGACGCACGTCACGGGCGGCGTGATCGATCCCGCCGCGGCGGTCACCCCCAAGATCCAGCGGGTACTGCAACGGACACTGGCGGAGATCCTTGGGCTGGCGCAGGGCTACTGCCACGGCCGCGGCGGATCGATGCACCTGCAGTGGTTCGAAGCCGGCGCCCTCGGGACCAACGCGATCGTCGGCGGCGGTGTACCGATGGGAGCGGGGAACGCTTGGGCCCAAAAACATAGTGGTACCACCGATCTCACCATCAGCTACTTCGGTGACGGGGCCAGCCAGATCGGCTCCGTACTGGAGACGATGAACCTCGCCGCGGCATGGAAGCTGCCGTTCTGCTTCTTCATCGAGAACAACCTGTACGCCGTGTCCACCCGGGTCGAAGAGATCACCGCCGATCCTCGGCTGTCGGTGCGCGGCCAGGGATTCGGCATTCCCGGCTGGCGCGTCGACGGCATGGACCCGTTGGCGGTCCACCTCGCCACCGAGCAGGCGGCCGAGCGGATGCGTAGCGGCGCGGGGCCCGCGGTCATCGAAGTCGAGGTGTACCGGTTCTTCCACCAGAACGGGCCATACCCGGGCAGCGCGTTCGGATACCGCGACAAGGAAGAAGAAGCGCTCTGGCGCGCGCGCGACCCACTCGACCGGGTCGCTCGCGAGATGGTTGCGCTCGGGCTGATCGACGATGCAGGGGTGGCGTCGGTTCGCCGACAGGCGCAGCACGCGATGACGGCCGCCGTGGCCGAGTTGGTCGAGGCCGACCCCGACCAGGCGGGCAAGCGTCGCATCCGGCCACAGCTGTGGCCCGACCCCGGCTTCGTCGATGTCGGGGTTCGAGGTGACGCGAGCGAGCTCGAATCACTCGACGTTCTGGAACCAACAACGCACGAAGGTCCCTGGCGCTCGGTGAAATTCGTCGACGCAGTGGCCGCCGTGATGGACCGCCGGATGGCTCTTGACGAGCGCATCGTGGTGTTCGGTGAGGACGTCCACCGTCTGGGCGGCGGCACCAACGGCGCCACCAAGGGGCTGGCGAAGTACGGCGAGGACCGGTTGGTGGGAACCCCCATCAGCGAGAACTCCTTCAGCGGTATCGGCGGTGGGCTGGCACTCGACGGACGATTTCGGCCGGTGGTCGAGTTCATGTATCCCGACTTCATGTGGGTCGCCGCCGACCAGGTGTTCAACCAGATCGGCAAGGCACGGCACATGTTCGGTGGTGACAACGCGGTGCCGTACGTGCTGCGCACCAAGGTCGCGATGGGCGCGGGATACGGGTCTCAGCACCTGATGGACCCCGCGGGAATCTTCGCAACCAGCCCGGGCTGGCGGATCGTGGCGCCCTCGACCGCCGCCGACTACGTCGGACTGATGAATGCCGCTCTGGCCCTTAGTGATCCGGTACTCGTCATCGAGCATGTCGACCTCTACGGTGTCGCCGACAAGGTCCCCGAGGGGGATCTCGACTACATCATCCCGCCGGGCCACGCCGCAATCCGGCGGACAGGCTCCGAGGTCACCGTCATCAGTTATCTGTCGATGGTCGCTGACTGTCTGGAGGCAATCGAGTTGACCGACGTCGACGCCGAACTGATCGACCTACGCTGGCTGGACCGCGCGTCAATCGACTGGGACACCATCACCACCAGCGTCCGAAAGACCAACGCGGTCCTGCTCGTCGAACAGGGTGCGCGCGGCAGTTCATACGGTGGCTGGCTGGCCGACGAAATTCAGCGCAGGCTCTTCGACTGGTTGGACCAACCCGTAGAACGAGTGTCCGGTACGGAGGCATCGCCGAGCATCTCCAAGGTGCTCGAACGCGCCGCCATCGCCGGGACCGAGGACGTCGTCGCCGCTCTGGAGAAGATCCGTGTGGGAATGGGGCAACTCGGGGCGAGCGAAGCGACGGGGGCTGTTAACTGATGCCCACGGTGGTGCGGATGCCCGAGGTGCTCGCCAACACCGGTGAGGCCGTCATCCAGGCTTGGCTGGTCTCGGAGGGGCAGGAGATCGCCGTCGGTGACCCGCTCGCCGAGATCGAAACCGAGAAGGCGGTCGTCGAGTACGTCTCCGAAGTGGACGGGATCGTGGGCCGGCTGATCGCCGAACCGGGTTCGACGATTGCGGTGGGCGAGCCCATCGCGGTGGTGTTGGCGCCAGGCGAGACCAACGTAGACGTCGATGCCGCCGCACCCGACGGTGCCGCAGTTTCGGCCATACCGGAGCCCGAGCTCGCCGTCGTTGGCGCCGCCGAACCCGCCGAAGCGACCAACGGGCGGCGCCTGTTCGCCACCCCGTTGGTGCGAAAGCTTGCGCGCGAACGAGGAATCGAGCTCGAGAGCGTGAACGGCACCGGCCCCGGCGGGCGCATCGTGCGGCGCGATCTGGAGCGGCTGCCGGTCGCCGAACCAGCCCCCGTAGAACCCACCCCTACGCCGCAACCAATGCAGAAGCCGGCCGCCGTCGATTCGAACGCGACGGATTACACCGACGTTCCGCTCACCCCGATGCGCAAGGCCATCGCACGACGGCTCACCGAGAGCAAGACGACGGTGCCGCACTTCTACGTCACCGCGGACTGCCGGGTCGACGACCTGCTCGAGTTGCGGCGCAACGTCAACGCGGCCGCCGCCGTGAAGGTGTCGCTCAACGACTTCATCCTCAAGGCCGTGGCCGGTGCTCTGATCGAGGTACCCGACGCCAACGCGATCTGGAACGGCGACTCGATCCGCCGGTACGACGGCGCTGACATCGCGGTGGCCGTGGCCGTGGATGGCGGTCTGCTGACGCCGGTACTGCGCGGCGTGCACACCGCATCGCTATCAACGGTAGCGACCAAGACCGCCGATCTCGCTCAGCGAGCCAGGGACGGGCGGCTCCAACAGCACGAGCTCGAGGGCGGCAGCTTTTCGGTGTCCAACCTTGGGATGTTCGGCGTCAAGGAGTTCTCCGCGATCCTCAACCCGCCCCAGTCCGGCATCCTCGCCGTGGGTGGCGCCGTCCAGCGGCCCGTCGTCGTGGACGGTGAGCTGAAGGTGGGCACGGTCATGACGGTCACGCTGTCGGCTGATCACCGCGTCATCGACGGTGCGGTGGCCGCCACGTGGATGGGGGCCTTCGTCAGGCGCATCGAGAATCCGTTGACCGTGCTGATCTGACCGCGCCGCGCCTGACCCGCACCGAAGCCAACGCCGTTGCAATCGATTGTTACGGGTACGAAACCTCACCGCAGAGCATCGAAAGTCCCCCGCAGCGACGCCGCTTGCCGGGAGTGCTGCCGCGCCGCTTCTTAGCTTGCAGTACGGCCGGATTGTCACCCCGAGATTCGTTGACACTCGACGGTAGGTTGTGACATGGTTCATAGCAATCGATTGCATAACATATTGCTGCAGATCAATCGGCAATCGATCTGACGGAAAGGTTGGACATGCGCAGCACAACTACACTTCGCGCGATCGTAGGTGCCGCCGCAATCGCCCTCGCCGTATCGGGGTGCACTGCGGATACGCCAAACGACGGTGACACCATCAAGATCGGCGCCTCGCTTCCCCTCACGGGTGAGTTCAGCCAGGGCGGCCTCGATACCCAGCACGGGTACGAGACCTGGGTCGAGATGACCAACGAGGCGGGCGGGCTGCTCGGCAAGCCGGTCCAGATCATCGTCCGCGACGACGCAACGACCCAGGACACGGCCGTCAGCAACTACAACAACCTGATCTCCAAGGACAAGGTCAACCTGCTGCTCGGCAGCCAGTCGTCACTGCTGAACATCCCCTCCTCGGCGGTCGCCGAGAAGAACAAAATGCTGTTCGTTTGCCCGTCGTGCGGCTCACCCGACATGTACAACCGGGGCTTCAAGTACATCTTCTTCTCGCAACAGGCCGTTGCCACCGATCAGGCCAAGGTGTTCGCCGAATGGATCGCCAACCTGCCCCCCGACCGGCGGCCGAAGACCGCCGCGTACCCGTCGCTGGATGATCCGTTCGCGGGCCCGGTGGTCGAAGGAGCCGAGAAGATCCTGTCCGCGGCGGGCATCAGGACCGTCTACAAGGACGAATACCCGGCGACGACCAAGAACTTCGACCCCGTCGTCAATGCCATGCGCGATGCCGGCGCCGAAATCGTGGTTCAGGGCGCACAATTCGAAGATGGCGTCAATATGATCAGGTCGATGAACCGTGCCGGTTACAAGCCGTCCATCGTGTACCAGAGCAGCTCACCCACCTACGGACAGCAGTACCTCGAAGGTGTCGGAGAGCAGAACGCCGAGGGCGTGTTCTTCTCGGCGAGCTATAGCTCACTGGCCAAGACCAACCAGAACGCCGAGTTCGTCAAGAAGTTCGAGGAGAAGTTCGGCGGCCTGCCGCCAGAGGATGCCGCCGACGGCTTCGCCGCAGGGCAGGTGCTCGCCGCCGCCGTCACCGCCGTCGGGTCCATCGACGATCAGGCCAAGCTCGCCGACTGGCTGCGCAACAACACCGTTCAAACCATCCTCGGCCCGCTGAGCTGGAACGCCGACGGCAGCCCCAAGGGCGAGTTCCTGGTGGGTCAGTGGCAGGGCGGCGTCTCACAGGTCGTGTTGCCCACCGATGTCGCCACTACCGACAAGATCGTCGGTTGGCAGGGTGGCCCGATCTGACGCCGCGGGACCGACGCAGCGTTAGGAGCGGCAAGTCATGACCTCGTTCATCCAAACTCTCATCCTTGGCCTGCTCGTCGGCGCGCTCTATGCGCTGATGGCTTCGGGACTGACGCTGATCTTCGGGGTCATGCGGGTGATCAACCTCGCCCACGGGGCCTTCGCGGTCTTGGCCGCGTTCCTGACCTTCACGCTGTGGAAGCACCTCGGCCTTGACCCGATCCTGTCGATTCCCATCGTGATGGCGGTGATGTTCGCCGTCGGCTGGCTGGTCTACGTAACGGTGATCCGGCACGTCCGCGGATCCCACGTCAGCATGACGGTGTTGGCCACCTTCGGCATCGCCCTGATGCTGGAGGGGATCATGGGCTTCATCTGGGGCAACACGTCCACGGCAGTTCGGGTGTCCTACACCGACGCCTCGATTGCGTTGGGGCCGTTGTACATACCGCAGGTGATGCTCATCGCCGCTGGCATCGCGGTGCTGATCCTTGGGGGTCTCTACCTGTTGCTCAATCACACCTGGGCGGGTCGCGCCATCCGCGCCGCTTCTGCCAACGAGGGAGGGGCGCTGCTCGTCGGGGTGAGCGTGGCCAGGATCGCCGCAGTCACCTTCGCCATCGGCGTCTCGACGCTTGGCGCAGGCGGGGCGATGCTGAGCACCATCTATCCGTTCCTGCCCGGCTCGCACTACCAATGGATCGCCCGCCTGCTGGCCATCGTCGTGCTGGGCGGACTGGGCAGCCTTCCCGGCGCCATCCTCGGGGCACTCGTCATCGGCGTTGGTGAGATCGCGGCCACCAGCTACCTCGGCGCGGCCTGGCCCGTCGCCGTGCCCTTCCTCGTCATCATCGTCGTGCTGATCGCCCGCCCGCAGGGCATCCTCGGCACCCGGCTTCGAGAGGACGCGGTCGCATGAGCTCCTCAACGAAGACCCTGGCCACCGGACTGCTGAATCCCCGGCTGCAGACGCTGGTGACTCGGGCAGTCGTCGTGGTAGCCGCCGCCGTGATCGTGCTATTCCCGTTGTCGCCCAGCATGTCCGCGCAGAACACGATGATCATGGCGCTGGTGCTGGCCGTCGGCGCCAGCGGTCTCAACGTGATCACCGGCTACACCGGCTACCTGTCGCTGAGCCAGGGCGCCTTCATCGGTATCGGTGCCTACGTCGGTGCAATCCTGGCCACCCGGATCCCCGAGGTTCCGCCACTGCTGTGGGTGCCGGTCGCCGGCGTGTTCGCCGCGGCGATCGCCATGCTGCTGGGTCTGGTGACCTACCGCTCCCGTGGGCCCGCCTTCGTGATCATCACGGTGGCCTTCCTGTTCCTTGCACAGTTCGTCGCCATCGAATGGGTGCCGGTGACCAACGGCACCGCCGGGCTGACCCTGCCGCTGCCGGACTGGCCGGACGCGTGGGGCAACTGGCCCTTCCACCTAACCCTGGTGACACTGCTCGCACTGTCGCTGCTCATGACATGGGGCATCCGGCGCACCAAATTCGGTATGGGGCTCATCGCGATTCGGGAGGACGAGGGCAAGGCAGGCACCATCGGTGTCAACGCTCCCGTGTACAAGCTGCTGGCCTTCGGCGCCAGCGCTCTGTTCGTCGGCATGGCCGGATCGGCCTACGGCTACTACCTGTCCTTCGTCGACCCGATCGGCATGTTCTCGATCGTCACCAGCGCGCTGATCGTGTTGTCGGTCATCCTCGGCGGCCGCGGCACGCTCTTCGGACCGGTGCTCGGCGCGTTCATCATCCAGCCCGTCAACACGTTCGCCAACGACACGTTCGGCGGCGGGAACGCCCGGCTGGTGCTGTTCGGCGGAATGCTGGTGCTGCTGGTGATCCTGCTACCCAAGGGCATCCTGCCCACCGTGGCAGCGTTGTTGGAGAAGGCTAGAACCAAAGGCACCGTTGGCCTTTCCGGGGCCCGGCTGAATCCATTGGACCGTCCCCTCCCGCCGACGGAGGCCAAGCGGCCCGTAACGACCGGGCGCACACTGCTGGAAGTCCGCGGTCTGCACAAGAGCTTCGGCGGCAACCACGCAGTCAACGGCTGCAGCTTCACCGTGCCCGAGGGCTCGATCACCGCGCTCATCGGACCCAACGGGTCGGGCAAGACCACGGTGTTCAACTTGATCTCGGGCATCATGACGTCCGACAGAGGCGAGATCCTACTCAACGGCGAACGCATCGACCGTCTTTCGCCGTGGTCGAGGGCCCACCGCGGGGTTGGCCGAACCTTTCAGATCACCCGGCTCTTCCGGGAGATGACGGTGCTGGAGAACGTCGTCGCCCCGTTGCGCAACTTCTCGGTGCGCCAACTGGGACTTGGCGCGGTGAGCGGCTCGGAGGCCACGCGCGCGGCCGATCTGCTCGAGTTCGTCGGGATGTCGGCCTACCGCGATGCCCTTGCCGGATCGCTGTCCTACGGCCAGCAGAAGCTGGTGGAGCTGGCGCAAGTGCTCATGCTTGATCCGAAGCTGATCCTGCTCGACGAGCCCGCGGGCGGTATCAACCCGACGCTGATCGAGCGGATGGGCGATCTGATCCGTGATCTCAACTCCAAGGGCACGACCTTCCTGCTCGTCGAGCACAACATGCCGTTCGTGGTGGGGCTATGCGACCCCATCCGGGTGCTGGCGCGCGGCGCGGTGATCGCCAACGGCACGCCCGAGCAGATCCAGAAGGACCCGCTCGTCCTCGACGCCTACCTCGGCGACGACTACCTGCTCGAAGCGCCATCGAGATCTCAACTGTCGTCGAATTCCCCTGCGGTGGAAAGGAATCCGGCATGATTCGGCTCGAGGGAGTGGTCGCCGGCTACGGCGGCGGCAACGTCTTGCAGGGTGTCGACCTCGAGGTCGGGGCAGGCGAGCTCGGCTGCATCGTCGGACCCAATGGCGCGGGAAAGTCCACCGTGCTGCGCGCGGTCAGCGGTCTGCTCAAACCGAGCTCTGGCCGCATCCTGCTCGACGGTGAGGACATCACCGGCCGATCGCCTGACGCGGTGCTGCGTTGCGGTGTCACCCAGGTGCCGCAGAGCAACGGACTGTTTCCGACGCTGAGCGTTCGCGAGAACATCCTGATGGGCGCCTACGTCATTCGCAGGCAGCGCGCCCTGGTGCGCAAGCGCTACGACGAAGTCCTCGACATGTTCCCGCTGGTGCGGGACAAGACCCGGATCCGCTGCGGCAACCTGTCCGGCGGCCAGCGCCGCATGGTCGAGTTCGCCCGTTCGCTGATGCTGGACCCCAAGCTGGTGCTGCTCGACGAGCCGTCCTTGGGCCTGGACCCGAAGTCACTCACCGTGATCGACGAGGCGGTCGCCATCATGCGCGGTAGCGGCAAGGCTGTGCTCATGGTCGAGCAGAACGTTCGCTTCGGATTGCGCATGGCCAC
>NZ_JBOGDD010000473.1:0-3467 GCF_050701675.1 Mycobacterium sp.
GTCCTGGACGGCCGTCAATCGCGACGTCCAGCCATCCCTTCGCCTCGCCGGCAAGCAGGAGGCGGCGGTCAGAAGTGGGCCGTGTCCAAGTGGGATTCGGCGGCCGGCGCTTCACACTGGCGAAGTCTGTGCGCTGCCTGGCCATTCGATGCGTGACACATCGCGGTCAGACTCTGCGTATGTGCCTCTGCGGTCCGCTTTCGCGGCGAATCCGAGGAGAACTCGCCCTCATGTGGGTTCGCGATGTCTACTTAGCACGTCTGGGACGCTAGATCGGGCCGACCGCTAAGCAGATGCTTTCTCCCAGCGTGATCTTTTCTCCACGTATGCATTTCACGGCGAGCCGTCCGGGACTACCTCGTCGTGGCTTTCGACCCCATCGGACGCGCCCGGCGGAGTCACCCAGCGATCCAGCAGGCTACGGGCATCCGCGCAGAGCCGGTCAATCACCTCGGCCACGGATCGCACTGCGGTCAGCATGCCGACGCCTTGGCCGGCGTCGACCGGAGCCAGCCGACCGTCGTTCGCGGCGAGCACCTCGCGAGCTTCGCGATCGACGGCCAGATCCTCTTCGCTGCCCTGCCAACGGTCGGCGAAGTCATTGCGTAGCACCCGCTCCGGCACCTGTGGCGGCCACGGATACCCGTAGGCCACGTCGAAGACCCGGGTGGTCACGGTATCGGTGTCCTTCGCCTCGAAGAGGGCGCCGCGAGCCCGATCCGATGTCAACGACTCGGTGCAGGCCGACAACGCGGTTCCGAGCCACGCCGCCGACGCGCCGGCTGCGAGAACCGCAGCCAGCGCACGTCCTGATGAAATTCCACCCGCAGCCAAGACCGGTACCCGCAGCTCGTCGAGCACCGAGGCCAGCAGCGGAAGCGTGCCCACCAGGGGTTCGCCGTGCCCACCCCCCTCGGCGCCGCGCGCAATCACGACGTCCACGCCAGCCTCGACGGCGCGGTGCGCTGCCCGGAGATCACCCACCTGGGTGGCCGTGGCCACTCCCGCATCCTGCGCGCGTCGAACCCACGAGAAGTCCTCGCCGAAGCTGACCGACAGAAGCGCAGGCGTGGCGGCCAGCGCCGTCGCCAGGAGCCGCGGCTCACGCTCCAGGACCCACTCCACCAGGCCGATACCGAAGGGGTGATCCAGTCCGGACACGTACTGCAGCTGCGCGCTGAGCTGCGCTGCCGTCCCGGCGCTCCCGATCCCGATCATGCCGAGACCGCCTGCCCTCGATACGGCCGCCGCGAGTGCGCCCCCGGCCACTCCCCCCATGGGTGCGTTCACGATCGGCACCCGTAGGCCCATTGCGTGTGACCATTCGGTGGACAATGCCGTCACGCGTACCTCCCGTTGGCCAGAGCGTCGGGCAACACAGCGACTGTGTCACATTTCCGCGTCACCATGGGGCAGGTCGGTGTCGACGTCGCCGACGCACTCGGCCGACGTACCCCCAAAGACTCTGATACGGGCCGCATTCGGAAGTGCATTACAACTCTCGAGATTTAAAGCATTGGATCCGTTGTCGCGCAGGCGCAGCATGGTGCTCAGCCTCGCCGCAGCTCGTGCGGCCCGCCTGAATTTACCCGCCGGTGGACGGTCAAACCCCGCCCCGGCACCAGAAGGAATGATTGAACCTTGTCCCCACTGAACGGCCGCCGGGTGGTCGCGGCTGGTCCGACCGGGCTGACCACGGTGTTGTCGGTTCCGTGGTCGAATCGTCTTCCACGATCCGTTCGCATCGTTCGATCCTCGCTCCGACGTCCATGACGTCGTCGAGGAGCCGCCGTGGTCCTTCCAGCCGCCTGGGTGGCCGGCACGCCGGCGCCGCGCCAACGGGGAATGCGTCGCCGCCATACCGGCCGCCACGCTTTCCGCAGGACACCCGGTGACCCGACGACTGCGCCTCAACGTCAACATCCTCAACGCCGGAGTGTTCGGCGGGTCCTGGCGGTTTCCGGGCACGGATCCGCTGGCGAGTTTCGACGTCGAGCACTACACCTCCATCGCGCTCAAGGCAGAACGAGCGAAACTCGACGCCGTCTTCCTGGCCGACAGCCCCGTGCTGGACCCGCTGGTGCGGTACCGGCCTGCCAACAGCCTCGAGCCCACGACCATCCTGGCGCGAATCGCGGCGGTCACCAATCGAATCGGACTCGTCGGGACGCTGTCGTCGACCTACAACGATCCCGCCGAACTGGCCCGCCGGGTCGGCGACCTCGATCACCTCTCCGGGGGCCGGGTGGGTTGGAACGTCGTCACCACGGCTGGCGTGGCCGCTGCCCGCAACTTCGGCCACCAGGCCGAGCCCGAGCACCGGCTGCGGTACCAGCGCGCCGCCCGCTTCACCGCCGAGGTGATCGCGTCATGGGACGCCCGTACGGTCCTACAGTCGCCGCAGGGCCGGCCGGTGGTGGTACAGGCCGGCGGCTCGAGCGATGGCCGTCTGTTCGCCTCACAGTTCGGCGAAGTCATCTTCTCGGCCGAACAGGACATTGAGCGGGCACGATCCTTTCGGGACGAGATCCGAACCGGCGCCCAAGCATTCGGACGCTCCGCCGACGGCGTGGTCGTGTCGCCCGGACTGTCGACCGTCATCGGCAGCACCGAGGCCGAAGCCCGGCGTCGTCGCGAGGCGCTCGACGAGCTACTCCCGGATGCCTATGCGCGGCAACGGCTCGCCGGGCAATTGGGCTTCCCCCTCGACGACCTCGACGATGACGCACCGATACCGCGGCACCTGTTGGTCGACCCAGACGAGGCAGGCGGCTCCCAGAGCTTCTACCGCATCGTCCACGACATCATCGAGCGCGACGACCCGACGCTGCGCCAGCTTCTGCGCACACTCGGTGGTGGCGGTGGGCACCGCATCCTCGTCGGCACGCCCGAGCAGATCGCCGATGACATCGAGGGCTGGTTCCTGGCCGGTGCCGCCGACGGGTTCAACGTGATGCCCGACGTGCTCCCGTCGGGCTTCGACGATTTCGTCGAACAAGTGGTGCCGGAACTGCAGCGGCGCAACCTCTTCCGTCAGGAATACGTAGGTTCGACACTTCGCCACCACCTTGGATTGCCGTATCCGCGTTCGGCCGCCGCGGTCTCGGGCTCCCGAACGTTGCACGTTGTCTCCGGTGCCGGCGGGACGGCACGCTGACATGGTGGCGATCATGCTCGACATCGTCGTCGACGACGCGTCCGCACCGCCTGCTCCCGAGGCATGGCCGCAACCCGCCTCCCTCGACGAGGCGGTTCGAATCGCCCGAACGGCTTGCGCCTCGGGGATATCGGCAATCCGGGTGCTCGACCACGCGCCAGGCGCCGTGGCGGTCGACGCCGGAACGGTCGCGGCATATCTGAGTGGGGCAGCCGATGGCTGCGGTGTGCTCTTCGACGCCGCCACCACCGGCAACGCGCCGTACAACCTCGCGCGCCGGGTCGGATCACTGCACCGTGCGACGGCTGGC
>NZ_JBOGDD010000474.1:0-6401 GCF_050701675.1 Mycobacterium sp.
AACGTCGGCGCCATCTTCATGGGCACCGCCCTGACGGTTCGCGACCTGATCGGGGAACGCCCGATCTTCCTGCGCGAGCAGGCGGTCGGCCTGTCCACCACCGCCTACCTGCTGGCCAAGGTCTGCATCTACTCGGTGTTCGCGATCGTGCAGTCCGGCATCGTCACGGCCATCACGCTCATCGGAGTCGGGCTACCCAAGAACGGCCCGTTGGTACTCGGCGGCGGTGACGTGTCGGCCGCGATCGAGCTGTTCTTCGGCATGGCCGCCGCGACCATCTGCGCGGCCACGGTCGGGCTCGCGCTGTCGGCGCTGGCGAGGACCAGTGATCAGATCATGCCGCTGCTCGTCGTCGCGATCATGTCGCAGTTGGTGTTCTCCGGCGGTCTGATTCCGGTCACGGGCCGCGTCCCGTTGGACCAGATGTCGTGGGTGACACCGGCCCGGTGGGGCTTCGCGGCGACGGCGTCGACGGTGGGGGTCACCGACATGGTGAAGCCACCGATCCTGCCCGACGACCCATTGTGGAAGCACACGTCGGGTGCATGGCTTTTCAACATGGCCATGATGGCCGCGCTGTCGGTGTTCTACCTCTGCTTCGTGCGCTTCAAGATTCGCCTCAAGGCCGGCTAGATCCCTGCGCGAGCGCGCGTGTCTGCACACGACACGCCGGGGTCCAATGGCAGTCTGCGCACGCTCGCGACTAGTCCCCGTGTACGTCCAGGCCATGCGCCGCGGCGTACCCGAAGGCCTGGTTCACGTCGATCTTCGCGCCGCGGATCGACGCCGTCGTCCAGAACGTCGGGTCGGTGAGCGCACCGCGCAGATCCGCGTCGTCGAGGCGAGTGTTCTGCGTCCGCGCCCCGCGTAGGTCAGCGCCGCGCAGCACGGCCTTGCGCAGGTCCGTGCCGACGAGGCTCGCCTCGCGCAACCTGCAGTCCGAGAGATCGATGCCACGCAGGTCGCAGCCACCGAGAACGGCGAGAGTCAGATCGACCTCGACCATCGTCACGGGCCGCAACCGGCATTCGGTGAACACCGATCCGAGCAGCGTGCAATGTCGAAACACGCTGTGCATCATCGACGTCCGCCGGAAGGTGCAGTTCCGGAAGGCCGACCCCTGGTGCTCGGACTCGGACAGATCCACGCCGCTGAAGTCGCAGTCGGTGAAGACGACGCGTTCGGTGTGCAGCCGAGAAAGATCGTCGTCGCGGAAGTCGTGGCCGGTGTACTCACGGTCGGCCCACTCCTGGTCGAAGTCGCTCACCGTCAGCCGGGCAGCGAACTGAGGTTCGCCAACGCGTACTCGGTGACGGCGATCAGCGACGCCCGCGCCGATTGCCGGTCGCGCGCATCGACGTTGATCACCGGGATGTGGTCCCGCAGCGCCAACGCCTTCCGCACCGCGTCCGGCGGATACTTCGGTCCGGCGTCGAACTCGTTGACCGCGATGAGAAACGGCAGCCGGCGCGCCTCGAAGAAGTCCACCGCGGCGAAGCTGTCCTCCAGCTTGCGCACGTCGACCAGGATGATCGCGCCGATCGCGCCGCGAACCAGGTCGTCCCACATGAACCAGAACCGGCGCTGACCCGGTGTGCCGAAGAGATAGAGGACGAGGTCATCGGCGAGGGTGATGCGGCCGAAGTCCATCGCCACCGTGGTGGTGTTCTTCTGCGGCGTGCCATCGAGGCCGTCGTAGCCCTCCGAGGCCTTCGTCACGATGGCCTCGGTGCGCAACGGCATGATCTCCGACACTGCGCCGACGAACGTCGTCTTGCCTGCCCCGAACCCGCCGGAGATGACGATCTTCGTAGAGGCGGACCGTCTCTCAGAGTGCCCGTAGGCCACGCAGTGTCCTCCCTATGAGTTCGCGTCGTTCATCGGTGCTCGCCGACGCACCCAAGGTGGCGTCTACTCGAAGATAGCCCTGCGTCACGAGATCGCCGATCAGCACACGCGCGACGCCGAGCGGCAACGATAGGCGAGCCGCGATCTCTGCGACGGAGGGACTCGCCGCACCGAGCCTGAGAATCTCGGCACGGACGTCGTTGCCAGGCCATCTGGGCGCTGGCGCGAACGGCAGCGTCCGGATCGGCGCCTCGAGCGGGAGGTCGACGCGCGAGACGGTCCGGCCCGCGGTCAACGTGTAGGGCCGGACCAGGCTGACCTCATCCAGGGGTTCGCTGGGCTCCCAGGCGTCGTGCGGCGGAAAGTCCATGGTCGTTCACGAGTGCTGAGCCGTGCGGCGCGACGACTGGATCACGGTGCCGACGCGCTCCACCAGAATGGCCATCTCGTAGCCGATCTGGCCGATGTCACACGACCTGGTGGCCAGGGTGGCGAGGTTCGATCCGTCGCCGACGCGCATCAGCAGCAGGTAGCCGTTCTCCATCTCGACCACCGACTGCAGCACGTTGCCGCCGTCGAAGAGTTGGGCGGCGCCGGCGGACAGACTGGCCAACCCCGACGTCACCGCGGCGAGCTGGTCGGCCCGCTCCACGGGCATGTGCTCACTGGCCGCCATCAGGAGGCCGTCTGCGGACACCAGGATCGCGTGCGACACACCAGACACCTCGTTGGCGAACTTGGACACCAGCCAGTCGAGGGAGTCGCGCTGGGTGGGACGGGTCATTCGCGGTCTGTCTCCCTACCTTCGCGTGCACTGTCACGGGCGTGCGAACGGCCCGCATGCACGCCGCCGAAGTGGCTGCCGATGCTGCTGCGCACTGCTTCGGGGTCACGCAGGACCGGGATGGGCCCGGTGTCCAACGTGGAGTCACCACCGTCGTCCGGCTCGTCGGATGCGTCCGCTCCCCGGTGGGCGCCGCCGTTGCGCCCATTGTGACCATTCTCGCCGTTGCCCGCCGCGCCTGGCACCAGACGCGCACCCGGCTGACGCACCGGCAGGCCGAGCTCGGTGCGCTCGGCGACGGGTGCCTCCTCGGCGGCGGCCGCGGCCGACCAGCCCTGGTCCCACACAGTCTGCCAGTCCAGGTCGGTGCTCTTGGCCAGCTCGGTGGGATCGTCGATCAGCCACTCGGACAACATCTTCTCGAAGATCGAACCGCCGGCTTCGGCCGCTGGGGCGGGTTCGGACTCGGGGTGAGCGGCAGGCTGGCGGTCGCCGTCGGCGTCGGGCCGATGGATCCCATTGGTCGCCAAGGGCGGCTGGCTTGCGGCTTCGGCCTTGGCCGCGAAGAACGACGACGTGTCCGTCGGAACCGGACGCTCGGAGGATTCGACGGGCAGGCGCCAGCGCGGCGGCTCTCCGGCCACGGGCGTCTGCGCGGGCATCGAGTCGGCGGGCCATTCCTCCTCCGGCCACTCCTGCTCGTCGCTCCACTGGCCAGCGGATTCGCCGACGGGCTCAATGGGTGCGGAGGGAATGTCCGAGATACCGCTGGCACCTGGGTTTCGTTGCGGCAGTAGCGAAACGGGGATGTCCGCATGGCCGTTGCGGTATTCCGGCACGGCCTGATGGTCGGCTTGGGGGGCGTCGTCGTACCCGAAGGCGCCGACCAGGTCCGGGTGTTCGTCCGCGGGCAGGCCGTACTCGGCGAACTCGGTGGGCGCGCTGTATTCCGGAGCGCTGAGCTCGGGACCGCCAGGACCGTACAGAAGTAGTTCGGCCGGGATGAACACGCCCGCGGTGGTTCCCGAATTCGGTTCGCCCGCAACGGTGCTGCGGAGCCGGACGACGAGACCGTGCTGGGCAGCGAGCCTGCCGACCACGAAGAGGCCCATGTGGCGGGCGGTATACGGGTTGACCTCGCCGCCGGACTGCAGACGCGTATTCGAGACCCGCAGGTCGGCGTCCGTCATGCCGAGGCCGTGGTCGGAGACCTCGATGACCAGACCGCCGTTGCCCGTGTGCACCGCCGACACCCACACCTGCGAGATCGGTGGCGAGTACCTCAGAGCGTTGTCCAGTAGCTCGGCCAGGAGGTGAACCAGGTCGCCCGCGACGACGCCATGCACTTCGCTGTCCGGCACCGTCGCCGTGGCGACCCGGGTGTAGTCCTCGACTTCGGACGCCGCCGCGTTGATCAGGGCGCCCACCGGAACCGGGTCGGCCTGCTCGCGGGGCACCTTCGAGCCAGCGAGCACCAGCAAGTTCGCGCCGTTGCGGCGCATGCGGGCGGCCAGGTGATCGAGTTTGAACAGGCTCTGCAGCCGCTCGGGGTCTTCCTCGTCGCGCTCGAGACGGTCGATGACGCCCAGCTGCTGGTCGACGAGCGAGCGGCTGCGCCGCGACAACGTCTCGAACATGTCGCCGATCTGCAACTGCAGGCGCGCCTGCTCGCCTGCCAGGAACACCGCCTGTTCGTGCAGTTCATCGACGGCGTGGGCGACCTGCCCAACCTCCTCGGTGGTGTTCACCGGCAGCGGTCGGACGGGACCCGGCGCTCCGCCGGTTCGCACTCGTTCGAGCTCGCGGGCCAGGTCCTCGTGGGCCACCTTCAGGGCGCCGTCACGCAGCACGCGCAGCGGCCGCACCAGCGTGCGCGCCACGAGCAGCACGATGAAGAGGGCCAACAGGATCGCGCCGCCGACGATCAACGAGTCGCGAATCGCCTCCGCACGCTTGGCGTTGGCCCGATCCTCGACGGCAGCCGTCACCGACGTGGTCGTCGATCCGATGATCTTGGCGGCGATCTCATTGGTGACCTGCAGCGACTGAGTCAGATCGGGGTTGCCGACCAGCGCAACGGCCGGATCGGACATGATGGCCATCCGCTTGACCATCTCTTGCTGCAGCCTCTGCGCGTCTGGCGAGCCGACGCCGAGCACCTGCGCCATGCCGAACAGGGTCGACGGTTCGGTGCCGGCCAGCGTGATCATCGACGTGCGCAATTCGGGGTCGGGAAGATCGCCGCCGAGGTTGACCAGCAGCTGCTGCATCATCATCTGCCCGCGGGCCCCGATCGCGCGGCTCAGGCCCAGCGTCTCGGCGCGGATCTTCTCGTCGTCGACGCGGACCGAGCCGTTGACGACGTCCTCGGCGGTCAACAGGATCGGCGCGTAGGCGGTGATGCGGCCGCGCAGGTCGATGCCGTTGGCGGTGATCTGGTCAAGCAGTGCCTGGCCGCCGTCGAGCAGCCCGGTAACGCCCGTGCGCACGTCGGGCACGACGTCGGTACCAGCGAGCTCTCTCTGCAGGTTCTGCTTGCTGGTGTCGAAGGCCGTGAGTGCCGCCTGTGCGTCGCCGCCGGTGGAGTTCGCCAACATGGCGCCATCCAGGGCTGCCATGTACTTCTCGATGGAGGGCACCAACTCGGCGCGGTCGGCGGCCAGTCGCAGATCGCCTGCTTGCGTCCAGCCCGCGGAGATCCGCAAACCACCGAATACGCCGGCCAACAGCAATGGCACCAAGACGATCGCGAACACTTTCCAGCGAACGGGCCAATTCGACAGCGACCACCGCGCCGGACGCTTGCCCTCTCGCGGCTGATTACCGGAGAATTCGGTGGGCTCGACGACTGGTGACTGCTCTACGAACGCCGTCATCGCGCTCCGGCCGTACAACCGGTCGCTCGTCGGCATTTCACTAATCGCGCGTCCTTCATATGGCTTCCTGCTGCTTTCGCCCACGTATCGGCGAGCACCGGAAGATCCAGTCCACCCGGCAATTTGTCGAGTATGACAGCGATGTGCGGGGGTTTCCACAATTCTTACTGAACAGACAGAGTTCGTGACCGGGCCGTTGCGTAGTTGTGTGCTAAGCGAGCAAATGTCGAAACCACATTGTTTCCGGATGGCTAGCGCTCCGCTGCGGGGCTATCGCGACCCACGCTTTCGCCACCGAAGCATCAATGTCCTGAACGAGTAATTCCCGCCGCAACGGGATTGCGGTGATGGCGCCTGTGGGGACACGGCAAAGGGATCACCAGTGTCGGCATGACTCCGCATGGACTCCACATGACGTGGTCGACGGGCACCTCGATTCGGGATTGCCGCGGCCCGTCGACCAGCGGCATAACCCCACCGCACTGGACCTGTGGACGGCTGCCGTCGAGGGGTTTACAGTGATGACGGCGGCATCCCAAATATATTGCCCGTTAATATTCAGCAAACAGGAGTCCCAATGATTCATCACAGGGGTTGCGATCAGTACGGCTTGTCATGGACCTACAGTGACCTGGTAGTACCCAAGTACGCCACCGAGTGTCAGCCGTGGGAGTGGCACTCTGGTTCGTTCCGTCGGTCATTTACAGTAAAGCGTTGGCAGGTAGCCAGAGTGTGCGTGAGCGTCTCAGGGGAACAGACCCATCAAGGCGAGGTCACCCACTGGCTGCACGTGGGCGGCGAAGACCAGTTCAACAATTCGGATCGGCGGCCACTGATGAAGGCTCTGACCGATGCCGGGAAGCTCCTCGACTCGCTCGGCTGACACCTGACGG
>NZ_JBOGDD010000475.1:0-3225 GCF_050701675.1 Mycobacterium sp.
GGTGAGCACCAATCGCTCGAGCTCTTCGCCGGCGAACACGGCGGGAATGTCCTCGACGCCGACGGCGTCGAACCACTCGAAGAAGGTGCGGGAACGCAGGAGCTCGAGTACCGGCTCGCGGGCGTGGATGGCGATCATCACCAGCACCCGCCCCGGCTCGGTGGTCGATTCATAGACCAGCACGTGGTGCGCCCCGAGGTCGGCGAGGGCCTGGGTCCTGCGCTCGAGCAGCGGTCCGACGCGGTCGGGGTGCGACACCCGGTAGTCCGAGGCGAGCACGAGCGATTGGTTGAGCCAGTGCGTCACGGCTTCGCCCTTCAACGTCGCACGTCCTCCGACGCCACGATCGGGTGTGTCAATGCTGTTGGCGCAAAACGGTAATGGCACTCGTCCCCAATGTCGAGCGCCGACGGATCGTCGAGATGTCGACCAGTCGCGGACGGCGCGCCTGCGACGTACTAAACTAGAACACGTTTCAGTTCGTCACCGCCCCACTTCGAGGAGCAAGCAAGATGCACACTCCCCTCTGTGATCAGCTCGGCATCGAGTTCCCGATCTTCGCCTTCACGCACTGCCGAGACGTCGTCGTCGCCGTCAGCAAGGCCGGAGGATTCGGCGTGCTCGGCGCGGTGGGCTTCACGCCCGAGCAGCTCGAGGTCGAGCTGAAGTGGATCGACGAGCACATCGGCGACCACACCTACGGGGTCGACATCGTGATCCCCAACAAGTACGAGGGCATGGACGCGAACCTGTCGGCCGACGAACTGGCGAAGATGCTGGTCGACATGGTGCCGCAGGAGCACCTCGACTTCGCGAAGAAAGTGCTCACCGATCACGGCGTGCCGCTCACCGCCGAGGACAACGAGAGCACGCTGCAGCTGCTGGGCTGGACCGAGGCGACCGCCACCCCTCAGGTCGAGATCGCGCTCAAGCATCCGAAGATGACACTGATCGCCAACGCGCTCGGCACCCCGCCTGCCGACATGATCGACCACATCCACGCCGAGGGGCGCAAGGTCGCCGCCCTCTGCGGGTCGCCGAGCCAGGCGCGCAAGCACGCCGACGCGGGCGTCGACATCATCATCGCCCAGGGCGGCGAGGCGGGCGGGCACTCCGGTGAGGTCGGTTCGATCGTGCTGTGGCCGCAGGTCGTCAAGGAGGTGGCGCCCGTTCCGGTGCTCGCCGCGGGCGGCATCGGCAGCGGACAGCAGATCGCCGCGGCGCTGGCCCTCGGCACCCAGGGGGCATGGACGGGCTCCCAGTGGCTGATGGTCGAGGAGGCCGAGAACACCCCGGTCCAGCAGGCGGCCTACGTCAAGGCGGGTAGCCGCGACACCGTGCGCAGCCGCTCGTTCACCGGCAAGCCCGCGCGGATGCTGCGCAACGACTGGACCGAGGCCTGGGAGAACCCGGACAACCCGAAGCCGCTTGGCATGCCGCTGCAGTTCATGGTCTCCGGCCTTGCGGTGGCGGCCACGCACAAGTACCCCAACGAGACGGTGGACGTCGCCTTCAACCCCGTCGGCCAGGTGGTCGGTCAGTTCACCAAGGTCGAGAAGACCTCGGCGGTCATCGAGCGCTGGGTCCAGGAGTATCTCGAGGCCACCGGCACTCTCAACGACCTCAACGAGGCCGCTGGAGTCTGAGGTCGCTCGCGCCCGGGATTTTCTCTCGGTCCGACCGAGGGCTTCTATTTGTAGTCGTGCCTGAGATTGATCGACGCCGCATGATGTTGATGACGGGAATCGGCGCCCTGGCGGCCGCCATCCCCCTCCCAGAAGCCGGGGCCGCGCCACCTGCCAAGTACCTCTTCCAGGACGAGTTCAATGGGCCTGCCGGCTCGGCGCCCGACGCCTCCAAGTGGGAGGTGGCGCTGGCACGGGAGGACATGGAGGTCCCCACGTACTGGGAGCAGCCCGGCAACGTCGGGCAGTACCGTGACGACCGGCGCAACGTCTACGTCGACGGCAAGTCCAACCTCGTCTTCCACGCTGCCAAGGACGGCAACACGTTCTACAGCGGCAAGCTGTTCGGCAAGTACCGCGGCCCCATCGGGACCACCTGGGAAGCCAGGATCAAGCTGAACTGCCTTACTCCCGGAGCCTGGCCGGCCTGGTATCTGGCCAACAACGACCCCGTCAACGGCGGCGAAGTCGACATCATGGAGTGGTACGGCAACGGCAGCTGGGCACCTGGAACCACCGTCCACGCGAAGTTGAACGGCGGGGAACACGCGAGCCAAACCATCGCGGTGGACAGCGGCTGGCACAACTGGCGCACGCAGTGGGATACCAACGGCATCCGGTTCTGGAAGGACTACGTCGACGGCGCGCAACCGTACTTCGACGTCCCGGCCAGCGCCCTGCCGGACTGGCCGTTCAACGCCCCGGGTTACACGCTGTTTCCGATCCTGAATCTTGCGGTCGCGGGTTCCGGGGGTGGCGATCCCGGAGCAGGGAAGTACCCGGCCGACATGCTCGTCGACTGGGTTCACGTCTGGTAGGCCGGGCGTCAGCCCAGCAGTCTCGCGGTGGCGCGCCTGAGTACCTGCGCCCGGCCGCGACCGCCGTGGTCCGCGGCCACGAAGTGGTTGCCGATGGCCAATGAGAACGCCAGCAGTGCAACGGCTTCCACGTCATCTGGGTCGTCGTGCAACGTCGCGATCTGAGTGCGGAGGTAGGCCATCCTGCTGTTGTCCACGCGCTTCAGTCGTGCGGCGACCGCGGTGTCCCTTCTTGACCAGTCCCTGACCGCGAGGTCGATGGGCAGCAGCGTCTCGGAGAACGTCAGCATGCCCGCGTGCGTGACCTTGGTGCGGGCATCGCCGCCCGCACGCTCGACCCGTTCCAGCACCTCATCGGTGCTGCGGCGTTCCCAGGTGTCGAGCATCTCGTCGAGAAACGTCTGCCTGCTGTCGAACTGGTGATAGAAGCCACCGCGCGACACCCCGAGGGCGTTGGCGAGGACGTCGACCCGCACGGCGTCCGGCCCTCCGTCGGCGAGCGCCGTCAGGCCCGCATCGATCCACGCCTCGCGGGACGTGCGGGTCGGTGCAGGCACTGAACTCCTTCGAATCCGGTTGACGGCGAGCGAAGTTCAAGCATACAGTAGTGTATGGTTCTCTTGACGACGAGTTTGCCCCGCGCGTCGTACGCCGCAAGGCCATGGCGGATCCACGAGTTCGCCGACGACTTCGACGTGCTGGACGTGTGGGCACTGCCAACC
>NZ_JBOGDD010000476.1:0-2166 GCF_050701675.1 Mycobacterium sp.
CTCGTCGGGGGGGCCGAGCTCTACCGACGCGTCGGCGCCATCGCGAGCGGCAAGGTGGTCACCACACTTCTACGCGGCCAGGGCATCCGAGGTGCCCGGTTGAGTCAGCCGGTGCCAAGGCCACCCACCGGTTGGGACGCGCTGACGCCGACCGAACTCCGTGTCGTCGACCTGATCGGCACCGGACACACGAACCGTTCCGCCGCAGGAGAGTTGGGGGTCTCGACCAACACCGTCAACACCCATCTGCGGGCGGTGTTCCGCAAGCTCGACGTGAAGTCACGGGTCCAGCTGACGATCGCCTATCGCGAGTACTCGACCAGGGGCGGTCCGCAGAGTCGGGGCTGAGCCCGTATCGGGGTTTCGCGATCACATCGCCGGGTACACCTATCTCACGGCCTTCGAGTGTCAAGCCCCCTGTCCCCGGGTTGCTCGTGCGGCGACTTCTCCTTACATACGCGGTACCGCAGCTGTGAAGACATCAGAGCGTCTGGTCGCGACCACACGCCAATTGCGGCGGGAACCGAGGACACCGATGGCCATCAGCGACGTTGCGCAGTATGCGCACTTGAGCCAACGCGACATCGGCGCGCTCGGCGCGGAGTTCGATGCCATCCGCCTTGACGTCGAGGCGTCCCTTGGCGCGAATGACGCAGCCTACATCCGCCGCACCATCAATCTTCAGCGCACCGTGGAGGTGGCGGCCCGACTACTCATCGGTGCCAGCCGGTCGAAGACGGGATGGCTCCTGGGAACCGTAGGACTGGCGTTCGCCAAGAGCGTCGAGAACATGGAGATCGGCCACAACGTAGGTCATGGGCAATGGGACTGGATGAACGATCCCGAAATCCATTCCAACACTTGGGAATGGGATATGGCCGGGCTGTCCTCGCAATGGCGGTATTCCCACAACTATCGCCACCACGTGTTCACCAATGTGCTCGACATGGACGAGGATCTCGGGTTCGGCGTCATGCGGTTGACCAGAGATCAGCCGTGGCACCCGTCCTACCTCCTGCAGCCGTTGCAGAACCTGTTGTTGGCATTGACGTTTGAATGGGGCATCGCGCTCAACGGTGTCCATGCCGTCCGCGACCGCGCGGAGACCGATGGTGAGAAGAGAGCACACTGGCGCGCCCTCATCGCGAAGATCGGCCGCCAATTGGTGAAGGACTACGTGGTCTTCCCGGCGGTGAGTCGCAGGCGGTGGCGTCAAACCATGGGTGCGAATGCGACGGCCAACGTGCTCCGCAACCTGTGGGCATACGTGGTGATCTTCTGCGGCCACTTCCCGGATGGTGCGGAGAAGTTCACCGCCGCCGCCATCGAGGACGAAAGCCGATCCGATTGGTATCTGCGGCAGATGCTGGGTACCGCGAACTTCAACGCCGGACCACTGCTCGCGTTCGCCAGCGGCAACCTGTGCTACCAGATCGAACACCACCTGTTTCCCGATCTGCCCAGCAACCGGTACGCCGAGATCGCCACCCGGGTCCGCACTCTGTGCGAAAAGTACGACCTGCCCTACACCACGGGTTCACTGCGGCACCAATACCTGCAGACCATGCGGACCATCCACACACTCGCCCTGCCGGACCGGTTCCTCACCGACACCAGCGACGACGCGAAGGAGACCGCATCAGAATGCAAGTTCGGGCCGGCCGGCACGCCATTCGCCGGGGTGGGTGACCGGCTGCGCCCAGGTGGGCGCACGGGTTTGCGCACCGCATTGGAGATGGGCGGTCGTCGAAGTACACGGGTTCGACGCCGTGATCACACGCCGGTCGGGGCTGAATCTGCTTGACGTTCAGGCGATTTGTGCACGCGCGCCCGCGCTCACCGCGGGTCCGTGTGCACGAATCGCGGCGTCGACAAGTCGACGGACACCTCGAAGGATGCCCTGTCGGCGCGGTAGACGTCCCTGGCGAACTCCACGTGCCTGCCGCCCGCGTCGACAGTCGTTCTGGTGAGCAGGGTGCCCGCGGAGCCAGGTCGGACGCCGAGCTGAGCGCTGGAGGCGTCGTCGAGGACGATGGACTCCAGCACGGCGGTCGAGCGACTCAACTCGATTCCGTACCGGTCGCGCAGCGTCGCCCAGAGCGATCCCTCATCGGCGAGATCGAGGATGCCTGGCGTCAGATCTGCCGGGAGGAATGTGGTCTCGAG
>NZ_JBOGDD010000477.1:0-3943 GCF_050701675.1 Mycobacterium sp.
ATCATCAACAACGTCGGGCTGTGCTTCGCAAACACGGTGCGCCCCGGCAAGATTGGCATCGTCGCGGCATCGGGCACCGGCAGCCAGGAACTGAGCGTGCGGGTCGACGCGCTGGGTGCGGGTATCAGTCAACTGATCGGCGTGGGTGGCCGGGATCTTTCCGAGGACGTCGGCGGCGTGATGATGCTGGACGGCCTTGCGATGCTCGACGCCGACCCGGACACCGCGGTGATCATCGTGCTCTCCAAACCTCCCGCGGACCGGGTCGCGGCCAGGGTGCTGGCTGCGGCAGCCGCCGCGTCGACACCAGTCGTGGTGTGCTTCATCGGATCTGGTGACCGCGGCGACGATGCCGACGGCAGGGTCACGGTGGTGGGCAACACTCGGGACGCGGCGCTGGCCGCGGTCCGGCTGGCCGTCGATGACCCGTCGCTCACCGACACCGCCACCTACGACTTCCCCTACCCCGACATCCAGGCCGCCTGGGGCCCTGGCCAGCGGTTCATCCGAGGCCTGTTCTGTGGTGGCACGGTGTGCGACGAGGTCTTCCACGTGGTCCGAAGGGTTCACCAGGCTGGAGACGGGCACACGCTCATCGACCTGGGAGCGGACGAGTTCACCCAGGGTCGCCCGCACCCGATGATCGATCCCACTCTGCGCAACAGCCGAATCATCGAGGCGGCGCAGGATCCGGCGACTGCGGTGATCCTCCTCGATTTCGAGCTCGGCATCGGCTCCCATCCGGCTCCGGTGTCGGCGGCCGCTGCGGCGATCGAGCGTGCCAAGAACGTGGCGGCCGAGTCCGGCCGCGCCCTCGAAATCGTCGCGTACGTATTGGGCACGGACTCCGATCCGCAAAACAAGGCAGCCCAGTTCAAGATCCTTCAGGACCTCGGTGTCCGGGTCGTCGACAGTGTCATCGATCTCGGCGAACAGGCACTGAAGCTGATCCCACAGATGCAGGAGAGCCGGGTATGAGCAACACCCTTTTCCGCGACGAGTTGCGGGTGGTCAACGTCGGCGTGGCCACATTCCACGACGACCTGGAACGCCAGGATGTGCGTGCAGTCCAGGTGAACTGGTCACCGCCGCGGTCCTACCCCCCCGAGATACATGCCGCGCTGGCGGTGCTCCGGCGACCCGACAACGCCGCCCGGATCGCTGCCGCGAACCAGCTGGCGGTCGAACGGATCGTGAATTCGCACCCCGTGCTCGTCGGTTTCGGGCAGGCCCTCGAAGTCGTGCCGGGGATGACGAAGACGACGATCCTGCACGCCGGCCCACCGATCGCCTTCCAGGACATGTGCGGTGCGATGCGCGGTGCGGTCACCGGAGCCATCGTGTTCGAGGGGTTGGCCGCCGACGTCGAGGAAGCCGCCGTCCTCGCCGCGTCCGGCGGGGTCACCCTCGCCCCGAACCACCAGCACGACTGCGTGGGCTCGATGTCGGGAGTCACCTCGGCGTCGATGTACATGCAGATCGTGCGCAACAAGACCTACGGCAACGTCTCCTACACCAACCTGGCCGAGCAGCTGGCGCGGATCCTCAGCATGGGCGCCAATGACCAGACCGTCATCGACCGCCTGGTCTGGATGCGCGACGTACTCGGCCCGATGCTCGCCGAGGCGATGCAGTTCGCCGAGGAGATCGATCTGCGCGAGCTGCTCGCTCAGGCCCTGCAGATGGGCGACGAGTCGCACAACCGCAACATCGCCGGGACGGCCCTGTTGTTCCAGAAGCTGGCACCGCTCCTGCTGCAGACGCACTTCACGACCGAGCAGAAGAAACAGGTGTTCGACTTCATCGACGCAGGCACCTACTTCTCCGGGCCGACGTGGATGGCGTTGTGCAAGAACGCGATGGACGCCGCGCACGGCATCCCCGACAGCACCATCGTGACCACGATGTGCCGCAACGGCGTCGAGTTCGGCGTGCGAGTCTCGGCCTTCGACGGGTTCCGGTGGTTCACCGGGCCTGCGCAGAAGATCAACGGGCCGATGATGGCGGGATACACCGAAGCCGATGCCGGACTCGACATCGGTGACAGCGCCATCACCGAGACCTACGGGATCGGCGGGTTCGCCATGGCAGCGTCGCCTGCGATCGTTCCGCTGGTCGGCGGCACCGTCGATGACGCCATGAACTGCTCTCACGACATGCTGGAGATCACCACGACGACCAACCCGCACATCACCATTCCGGTGCTCAACTTCCGGGGCATCGCCACCGGCATCGACGTCGTCAAGGTCATCGAGACCGGCACCCTGCCGATCATCAATACCGCAATGGCACACAAGGATCCGGGGGTCGGCATGATCGGGGCCGGGTTCGTCAATCCCCCGATGGAGGTCTTCGAGAAGGCGATCGTCGAGCTCGCCACGCGTTTCGGCCAATAACCGCCCGATGGAGTTGGTACGCGCGCAGCTGGCCGACGAGACGTGGCTGCCGTTCCTGACCGGGCAGTACGGCGACGCGGTGGTCGACAGCACCTACCGGCACGCGGTCAACGTCCGCCTCGCAAGCGGTGACATGCTCTGGGTCGCCGCCACCGGCGCAACTCGCGCCCCCAATGCCCTGCTGACCGACGCCGTCGGGTTCGACTCCGTTGCGGCCGGACAACCCGTCCGGGTGATCGGTGCTGCCGGCATGACGGTCGGAGCGCTCACCGTCGACCTGCAGTACTGCCGCAGGTTCAGCTGTCGGGTCGTTGCGTCGGATCCGGTCGACGACCGGGTCGCGGCCGGGCACGGGATCGCAGCCGAGGTCCTCGCTCGATGCGGGATCGAGGGCGGCATGCTCCATCGTGCGGAAACACCCACCGACACCCTGACCCAGGCGATGCACGCGCGGCTGCTCACAGGCGCGGGCGCGCTGCAGGCCGCCGTGGCAGCCGGCGACGCGGCCGGCGCGGTGGCGGCGTCGCGTGCGCTGATCGGCCTGGGTATCGGGTCCACGCCCTCCGGGGACGACTACATCCTGGGCTGTCTCGCGGTGCTGTTACTGCACTGCCGGACCCGCCGGTTCGGTCGTCAGCTCGCCGTCGGGCTGCGGCCGTTGTGTGCAGACACCACTCCCGTCAGTCGCAGCTACTTGCTGGCCGCGTGCGACGGCCGCTTCCACGTCGACGTCACCAAGGTGATCGAGGCGATCTTCCTGGGCGGACAGTCCACCGTCCGTCAGTCCGTCGAGCGCGTGATCGCGATGGGGGCCACCTCCGGTACGGACACGATGGTCGGGATCCTCGACACCCTGGAGACGCTGTCACCACTGCGTCTGACGGTGTCGACCACTGCGTGCGGCGGCGGGTGACGGGCCTCGATAGGCGTTTCGCCACCACCTGGTCGCAGGTCAGTACAGGCCGTCCCATGCCGACCGCCTGACGCGGTCGGGGTCCTGCACGGTCTCGTCGCGCGCCGAGGAGATGACGCGGGTGCGACGCCTCTCGGCGTCGTACCGGGGCCAGTCCTCGCCCAGCTCGGCGGTCGCGAAGTTCAGCCAGGTCCGCTGCATTCGCCTGCCGACCGACGGCTGGACCCGCCTTCCCAGGGGATGGACCTTGCGGCCCAGGTAGGAGCCGTAGCTGTGCTGGACGTGGACGATCTCGCTGCCGTGCGTCGCGCCGAGGCCGAGCAGCCGCAGACTCCACGCGGCGTGGTCGAACCGGTAGACGTACGTCGGCGCATGGACGGAGTAGGCGTCGGCGAACGCCCACGTGGGAGCGCAGAACATCGTGTCCGAACCGATGGCGATCAGAGCACTGCGCCGCGGATAGTCCGGATACGCCGCGAGCACGCGGTCCTTCGCGTCGGGCGCCGTGCGGGCGAAGTACGAGTCGACGCCCGGCTCGGTGGTCGGCAGCATCGGCGGCTTTCCCCACGCGAACATCGACGCCTCGTGGCTGTTGGTGCCGACGATCAACGGTATCGGTGAGACGGCGCCGTCC
>NZ_JBOGDD010000478.1:0-4795 GCF_050701675.1 Mycobacterium sp.
CGGCGCCGGGGCCTCAGCAGCGTGCCGGAGCCACGCACGCAGGGGCGCCGAGCAGGTGCCGCATCATGGTTGACCTAGGATTCCTCGCAGCGTTCACACTCGGTATGGAGTGCAATGCGCAAAGCGCAGACCATCGCATCGCAGCAGCCTTCTGTTCTGCGCCGTCTCTCTTTCAAGATCGGGAATCCTGTACATAACCTGGCAATTCACGACGCTGCAAGTCGCTCCGCAACCTCGCCCGCGAACCATTTGCCGAGCTGCGTCGAGCGTCACATCATGAACTTCAGGGAAACCCCGCGCCAAGCTCGAGGGCCTACAGTATGTTTGCGACATCCACTAAACATCCTGGAGAAACGTGAGCATCAATCCGTTCGATGATGACAATGGCAGCTTTTTCGTCTTGATCAACGACGAGGAGCAACATAGCCTATGGCCGGCCTTTGCCGACGTTCCGGCTGGTTGGCGGGTGGCATACGGCGAAGCGGACCGTGCTGCCTGTCTAGAGTATATTGACCACAACTGGTCTGATATACGGCCCAAGAGCCTGCGCGATAGGTTGGCGCAGGGTGGGGCCTCCTGAGCGTTAAATCGTCTGGTGGGGAGAGTGGGATGGAGCCTGGCAACGGCGCGCTACCACTGTCGCGCGGGCAGTTGGATATCTGGCTTTCACAGGAAAGCGGTCTTGCCAGTACGGAGTGGCAGCTTGGCCTTTTAGGAAAGATTGACGGGCCGATAGATCGCGATCTACTCCAGCGGGCCGTTCGTCAAGCGATGCAAGAAGCCGAACCGGCAAGGGCTGCTTTCTTCGAAGTTGACGGTCAGGTCTTCCAGAAGGCCATTGACTCTTCCGATATTGATCTGGACTTTCATGATGTCAGTGGTTTGGCTCAGCCCGTTGATAAAGTCCGCGAGATAGCTTCGGCAATTCAGCACACTCCGATGCCGCTGACCGACCGCGTGGTGAAATTCACGTTATTCCAGACGGGGCCAGAGGAGTATTACTTCTTCGGCTTGGGCCACCACATCTCTGTTGATGGATTGGGTATGGCGCTGGTAAGTAGTCGAATCGCCAACATCTACTCGGCACTTGTTTCGGGAGAAGCTTCGTCTCCTGCCTACTTCGGTTCATTGCAGGACCTCGTCGATCTCGAAACCGGATACGAGGAGTCCGCCGAATTCCTGGAAGACCAGGACTACTGGAGCAACAACCTGCCGCCGGAAAGTGGACTGGACCACCGGCTGCCTCAAGCGTCAAACGAGCGCGATCCGTACACGCCCTCGGCGTCGGTTCAAGTGGATCAGGCCGTTGTCGGTCAAATCAGAGATCTGTCCAAGGGTTTGCGTATCCGTCGCTATTCAGTCATCACCGCGGCGTGTGCGCTCTTGGCGCGCGGGTGGTCCGGAAACGGTTCACAGGTGGCGCTCGACTTCCCGGTCAGCAGGCGAGTGAGTCCAGAGTCGAAGACGCTTCCGGCGATGCTCACCGGCGTCGTGCCCCTCGTGCTGGACACGCCGCCGGAAGCTACGGTCGCCGATTTCTGTCGACAGGTCGACACACGCATCCGGGAACTCCTGCGGCATCAGCGGTTTCCGGCGCATCTCGTCGATGGTGACGGTGGCCTTTCAGGCCGGCGGCAGGCGTCTGATCGCATTGGTGTGAACTTTCTCCCGTCCAGAATGAGTCTCAAGTTCGGTGACGCCCCGGCAACGGTCGAAGTCACCAACCATGGCCCCATGGGTCACTTCGGGGTGTTCTTCATCGGCTCCGGTGATCAGCTTGCGTTCAGCACGGCCGGCGCGGGCCAGCCCTATTCGAATTTCGAGGTCGCGGATCTCGCGGGACGCGTGCAACGGCTCGTGACGGCGATGGCGACCGATCCGGAGCGGCGGTTGTCGTCGGTGGGTGCGTTGGACGCGGCCGAGCAAGCCGGCCTCGACGAGATCGGCAATCGTGCGACGTTGACGCAGCCCGCCGCGGCCGCGACGTCAGTGCCCGAGCTGTTCGCCGCGCAGGTGGCCAGCGCCCCAGATGCGGTGGCGCTGACATTCGATGGCGGCTCGCTGACGTACCGCGAGCTGGATGAGTCCGCTAATCGATTGGCGCATCTGCTGGCAACCAAGGGCGTCGGCCCGGGTGAGCGGGTAGTGCTGCTGACGGAACGGTCGGCTCAGGCCGTCGTGGCGATCCTGGCGGTGCTCAAGACCGGAGCGGCGTATCTCCCGATCGACCCGGCCGTGCCGGCATCGCGAATGGAATTCATCCTCGCCGACGCGGCACCGATCGCCGCGATCACCACGGCCGCGCTGCGCCCACGCCTTGGCGAGTCCGATCTGCTGGTCATCGACGCCGACGATCCGGCCGTCGCCTCCCAACCCAGCACCCCACTGCCTTCGCCGGCCCCTGAAGACATTGCGTACATCATCTACACCTCGGGAACCACCGGTGCCCCGAAGGGGGTGGCCGTCACCCATCGCAACGTCACCCAGTTGATGGCATCGCTGGATGCCGGATTGCCGCGCCCTGGAGTGTGGCCACTGTGTCATTCCCTGGCCTTCGACGTGTCGGTGTGGGAGATCTGGGGTGCGCTGCTGCGCGGTGGGCGACTGGTGGTGGTCCCCGAATCGGTGGCCGGTTCACCAGAGGACTTCCACCACGTGCTAGTCGAGGAACGCGTCAGCGTTCTCACTCAGACTCCCTCGGCGGTGGCGATGCTGTCCCCAGAGGGTTTGGAGTCGGCGGCATTGGTCGTGGTTGGCGAGGCCTGCCCGGCCGCAGTGGTGGATCGGTGGGCGCCCGGGCGAGTGATGATCAACGCCTACGGCCCGACCGAGACCACGATGTGCGTGGCGATCAGTACGCCGCTGACACCGGGTTCGGGCGTGGTGCCGATCGGCTCTCCGGTAGCAGGGGCTGCGCTGTTCGTGCTGGACGCCTGGATGCAGCCGGTGCCCGCAGGGGTGGTCGGAGAGTTGTACGTGGCAGGTGCAGGTGTTGCATCGGGATACTTGGGCAGGCCCGATCTGACGGCGACGCGGTTCGTGGCGTGTCCGTTCGGGGAGCCTGGTGCGCGGATGTATCGCACCGGGGACCTGGTGTGCTGGGGAGAAGACGGCCAGCTGCTTTACCTCGGTCGCGCCGATGAACAGGTCAAGATCCGCGGCTACCGCATCGAGGTCGGTGAAGTGCAAGCGGCGCTCGCCCGTCTAGACGGCGTGGATCAGGCGGTGGTGATCGCCCGCGAGGACCGTCCCGGCGACAAGCGCCTTGTCGGATATGTGACCGGGACCGCTGATCCGGCCGAGGCCCGCGCCCAACTAGCAGATCGGCTGCCGCCGTACATGGTGCCTGCGGCGGTGGTGGTGTTGGAGGCACTGCCGCTGACGTCGAACAACAAGGTGGACACCCGCGCCCTACCCGCACCGGAATATCGCGGCATCGGTGATGACTACCGGGCGCCGGGCGATGCCGTCGAGGAGATCCTGGCCGGTATCTACGCGCAGGTGCTCGGGGTCGAGCGGGTCGGGGTCGATGACTCGTTCTTCGACCTTGGCGGGGACAGCATCCTGTCGATGCAGGTGGTGGCGCGGGCCCGCGCGGCCGGCGTGCTGTGCCGCCCGCGGGATGTCTTCGTGGAGCAGACCGTGGCCCGGCTGGCTGCGGTGGCCGAGGTGGCCGGCGGTGAGGCCGCCGAGGTCGATGAGGGCATCGGGCCGGTGGTGGCCACCCCGATCATGCGTTGGCTGCACGACGTCGATGGACCGACCGAGCAGTTCAACCAGACGTTGGTGGTGCAGACCCCCGCGGGCGTCACCGAGGCCGACGTGGTCGTGGTGTTGCAGGCGCTGCTGGATCGGCATGCCACGCTGCGATTGCGCGTCGAGGACGACGGCGAATTGCAGCTGAGGGTGCCCGATGTCGGCGCGGTGAACGCCCGCGATTGCCTGGTCACCGTCGAGGCGTTGTCAGATGAGGCGCTGGTCGCGGCGCGGTCGCGGTTGAACCCTGGGGCCGGGGCGCTGCTGAGTGCGTTGTGGGTACCCGACACCGGTCAGTTGGCGTTGATCATCCAGCACCTGGCCGTCGACGGGGTGTCGTGGCGAATCCTGTTGGAAGACTTGAACATTGCCTGGGCCCAGCATCGCAGCGGGCAGCCGGTGGCATTGCCGACGGGAGGCACGTCGTTCGCCCGCTGGTCCTCGCTGCTCAATGACCACGCCCGCTCCGCGGACGTGGTCCGGCATGCCGATTCCTGGCGGCAGGTGGCAGCGGTCCCGGCGGCATTGCCTGCGGTGCAACCGGCAGTGGACACCTACGCCAGCGCCGGACGCCTTTCGGTGTCACTGAACGCCGAGACCACCCGCCTCCTGCTCGGCGAAGTGCCTGCGGCGTTCCACGCCGGCGTGCAGGACATCCTGCTGATCGCGTTCGGGTTGGCCTGGGCGGAGTTCCTGGGTACCCGCGGAACGCCGATCGGCATCGACGTCGAGGGTCACGGGCGCCAGGAGGAACTGGCGTCGGCCATTGACTTGTCGCGCACGGTGGGCTGGTTCACCACCAAGTACCCGGTGGCGCTGGCCGTTGGCGACCTGTCCTGGGCGCAGGTGGTGGCTGGCGAGGCCGCGCTTGGCCCGGTCATCAAGGACGCCAAGGAACAGCTTCGCGGATTGCCCGATGGTTTGACCTACGGTCTGCTGCGCTACCTGAATCCCGACGTGGAGCTGGGCGGGTCGGACCCGACCATCGGTTTCAACTACCTGGGCCGCCTCGCCGCAGGCATGGGCGACCTCTCCGACG
>NZ_JBOGDD010000479.1:0-11124 GCF_050701675.1 Mycobacterium sp.
GCTCACCACCGGCAGCGGTCTCAACATCACGGTCTGGAGTTACGTCGATCAGTTGAACGTCTCGGTGCTCTCCGACGGTGCGACGGTCGACGACCCCCACGAGCTGACCGCGGCGATGGTCGAGGCATTCATCGAAATCCGCCGTGCCGCAGGGCTTTCCGAAGAGCTGACGGTCGTCGAAAGCGCGCTGGCGCAGTAGGGACGGAGCTACCCGCGCTTGGCCTTCACCCAGTCCAGGAAGTGCGCCACCGCCGTCGCGGTGTACTGACCGTGCGGTGAGCCGAAGAAGTCGAATGCGTGCTGCGCATGCGGAATTTCGGAGTAGATCACCACGTCGTCCGACTTCTGGGCGAGCGCGTCGACGAACTCCCGCCCCTCGTTGACAGGAATGATCGAGTCGTCCGTCCCATGCAACACGAAGAACGGCGGGGCGTCTGCGCGCACCTTGGTGATGGGCGACGCGTCGAGGTACACCTGACGATTCTCGTTGAAGCGCTTCTTGACGATGTAGCGCCGCAGGATCGCGATGAATTCTGGGCGCCCGGTGCCCTCGCGGGAGAACCAGTCGTACCGGCCGTAGATCGGCACTGCGGCCACCACCGAGGTGTCGGCGTCCTCGAAACCCGGCTGCCACTCCGCCTCGTTGGGGGTCAGGGCCGCAAGGGCCGCGAGGTGTCCGCCCGCCGAGCCGCCGGTGATCGCCACGAAGTCGGGATCGCCGCCGTAGGAGGCGATGTTCTCCTTCACCCAGGCCAGCGCACGCTTCACGTCGACGATGTGGGCGGGCCAGGTGTTGCGCGGGCTGACCCGGTAGGCCATCGACACGCAGATCCACCCGCGTTCGGCCATGTGCGTCATCAATGGATATGCCTGCGGACGGCGCATTCCGATCGCCCATGCGCCGCCAGGCACCTGCAGCAACACGGGGGCCTTCCCGTCGGGGGGCAGGTCGCCGCGGTGCCAGACGTCGGCGACGTTGGCGCGGTGCGGGCCGTATCGGACGACGTCGGCCTTCTTGACGTACTGACGCCGCGCCCATGACGTCCGAAGCACACCACCGCGCCGGCGGCGGCGCTCCTCGGCCGCGATCGCCGCGTAGTCGTCGCCCAGCGTCTCGCGCAGCGGGCCCTCGAAGGATTCCTGGGACTTCGTACTGCGGAGGTAGATGAACCCGAGCAGTCCCCAGGCGATCGCCGTCAGCGCCACGGCGATTCGGCCGCGCGGGCCCTTGAAGTCGCCGCGCAGGCCACGCCGGGCCGCGTCGAGCATCGACGCGCCCGCAACCACCGGGGCGGCCTCACCGGTCGGCCAGCCCAGGAAGAACACGGGAATGGTGACATAACCTTCGCGGCCCAGCGGTCGGACCGCGTTGGCGGCGTTCACCAGCTCGGCGGTCGCTCGCAGTAGCGGGTAACGCTTACGAGATTTGCGCATCGTCGCCGTTCTTCTCGGTGAGGTCCTCAAGGTCACGACGAAGGATCTTTCCAGTGCTGCCCCTCGGCAAACCTTGGAGGATGCTGATGGTGCGCGGCACCTTGTAGTTGGCGAGGTTCTCGCGGACGTGCGATTTGAGCGAATCCGGGCTCGCCGAACCACCAGGCCCCAGCACCACGAAGGCGACCAGTCGCTGCCCATACTGTTCGTCGTCGACGCCGAGCACCGCGGCCTCGGAGACCTCCGGGTGAGCGGTGAGGATCTTCTCCACCTCGATGGGGTACACGTTCTCGCCGCCGGAGACGATCATCTCGTCGTCGCGGCCCACCACGAACAGCCGGCCCGCCTCGTCGAGGTAGCCGATGTCCCCGCTCGACATGTAGTCGTCGTGGAAGTCCTTGGTAGCGCCCGAGGTGTAGCCGTCGAACTGGGTGGAGTTGCGCACGAATATCGTGCCGACGTCGCCGGTGGGAACTTCGTGGCGCTCGGCGTCGAGGATGCGGATGTCGGTGCCCTCGGCGGGCCTGCCCGCGGTGTCAGGTGCGGCGCGCAGGTCGGCCGGGGTCGCGGTGGCGATCATGCCTGCCTCGGTGGCGTTGTAGTTGTTGTAGACGACGTCGCCGAAGCGGTCCATGAAGCTGGTGACGACGTCGGGGCGCATGCGTGAGCCCGATGCGGCGGCGAACCGCAGCGACCGCCCGCTGTATTGCGAGAGCACGTCGTCGGGCAGGTCCATGATTCGGTCGAACATGACTGGGACGACGCACAATCCGGTGGCGTGATGCCGGTCGACGAGCTTGAGCGTGGCTTCTGGGTCGAACTTGCGTCTGGTGACCACCGTGCATGCCATCGACGCAGCGAAGACCAACTGCGAGAAGCCCCAGGCGTGGAACATCGGCGCGGCGACGACCGTGACTTCCTCTGCGTGCCAAGGGGTTCGATCGAGAATGCCCTTCAGCGTCATCGGGCTGCCGCCAGAGTGGGTGGCGCCCTTGGGAGTTCCCGTCGTGCCCGAGGTGAGCAGGATGACCCTCGACCTGCTGTCGGCGCGGCGCGGCTGCTCGCCGAAGTGCACGCCGATCATCGTCTCCACGGTGAGCTCGTCGTCGGTGTAGGTGTCGGTCCACGCGACGATCCGCACCGCGTCCGGATTCCCGGCGAGCGCCCGTTCGACGGTTGGGGTGAACTCCTCGTCGTAGACGATCACGTCGACCTTCTCGCGCGTCACCACCTCGGCCAGCGCAGGCCCGGCGAACGAGGTGTTGAGCAGCAACACGTCCGCGCCGATGCGGTTGGCGGCGATCAGGGATTCGACGAAGCCGCGGTGGTTGCGCGCCATGATCCCGATGACGTTCGGGGCACCCCCTGGCAGCGACTGTAGTGCCGCGGCGAACGCGTCGGCGCGCTGGTCGATGTCGCGCCACGTCAGCGTGCCGAGTTCGTCGACGAGTCCTGGCCGGTCGGGGCATCGTTGAGCGGCGCTCGCGAAACCCGATGTGATGCCGAGGTTCTCGCGGGCCATCGCGGCGGCGATCCGCAGATACTTGTCTGGTCGCAGCGGGGCGATGACGCCGGCCCGCACCATGGTGGTCACTAGGCCGAGCGTGCCGGTGAGCCGTTCGGTGAATGCCACGGGTCAGCCGAGCACGGGAAGGCGTCGTTCCTCGGCGAGTTCGTCGAGTGCCTTCTGCATGACGTGGCGCACGTGGGCGTCGACCTCGTCGACGTCGGGATCCTCGCCGAACTGGGCCACGATGTCGATCGGCGCCAGCACGCGGGTGACGATCTTCGTCGGAAGCGGCACGTTGACCGGGAGCACGGCGGAAAGGCCGAACGGGAAGCCGAAGGAGATCGGCAGGATCTTGACCCGCAGCAGCTTGTCGAGTCGGACGGTCTTGGCCAGCCACTCGCCGCGGGACAGGAACAGTTGTGCCTCCTGCCCGCCGATCGACACCGAGGGAACGATCGGCACGCCTGCGTTCAGCGCGGCGCGCACGTACCCGGTGCGGCCGTCGAAGTCGATCTTGCCCGCGCTCGACGTCGGCCGGTAGACGTCGTAGTCGCCGCCGGGGAAGACGACGACCACGCCGCCGGAGCGCAGTGCCTCGTCGGCGTTCTCGTGGTTGGCGGGGATGAAGCCGGTCTTGCGGAAGAAGTCGCCGGTCGGGCCGGCGAAGATGATGTCGTGGCTGAGCGTGTACACCGGCCGCTCGAAGCCGAACTTCTCGTAGAAGCCCGTCGCGAACACCGGTACGTCCATCGCGAAGAGTCCGCCAGAGTGGTTGCCAACGACGAGGGCACCGCCTGGCGGGAAGTCGTCGAGTCCGCGCACCTCCGAGCGGTGGTAGCCCTTGATCAGCGGCCGCAGCCAACCCATGACCCGTTCGGTGAGGCCAGGGTCCCACTTGGTGACCGCGCTCGGTACGGCGTCGGCCGGGTCGATGTCAGTCGCGTTCACGGGTGTCCCCTCGGTGAAATTGAAACGTGTTCTAGTTTCAGTCTACCGGGGCTGGCGCGGCCTGTGAAATGGCTAGATGGGCGCGACGTAGTCGGTGGTGTAGAACTCGGCGGGCGTCTGCGAGTGGTCGGACGGCCGTTCGACGATGACCCAGGCCCCGGTCGCACCAGAGGGGACCGCGCCCTGCATCGTCGTCGTTCCGGCGCCGACGCCGTCGGTCTGAAGTCCGCCGGTGATGACCCCTGGGGCGCCGGGTGCGCACCCGATCGAGGCGCGGGGTGTCTGGATGACGCGGACGTCGTAGTGGGTGTAGGGCACCGCGGTGTTGATGTCGATGGTGGCCCTCAGGGTGCCCGAATCGTTGGTCAAGTGGGCGGTGGGTCGCGCGTAGCCAACCGCCTCGACCCACTTCTGCTTGCTGAAGTCGCAGGCCCGCCATTGGCCGGTCATCGGCATCTCGGCTGCGCTGGCAGACGGCGCGGACACCAGCGAGCCGAGGCCAACCAGGGTCGCCGCCAACGCGGCAAACGTCGCCGACGTCAATTTACTCATAACTCACCATAGTGCCTGGCCCGAGGAGTACAGCGCAGTGTCCCGAGTCACAGAAAACGTGTGATCTCGACCCCGGTTCCCGACAGGACGCATCATGGCGCCATGAGCGATCACCTGACCGAGGCCGACCTGGACGCGTATCTGACGAGGATCGACCACCGCGGGTCCCGTCAGCCGACGGTCGAGGTGCTGGCCGCGCTCGTCGCCGCCCACAACGGGTCCATCCCCTTCGAGAACCTCGATCCCCTCTTCGGAGTGCCGGTCGACGGCCTCGGTCCCGTGGCCCTTACCGACAAACTGGTGCACCGCCGTCGTGGCGGCTACTGCTATGAGCACAACGGCCTGATGGGCTTCGTCCTTGCGCGGCTGGGCTATGGGGTCGACCGGCTCGCCGGCCGCGTGGTGTGGATGAGAGAACCGGGCAGTCCCAAACCCGCGCTGACCCACCAGGTGCTCGCGGTGACGGTGCCCGGCGTCGACGAGCGCTACCTGGTTGACGTCGGATTCGGAGGCCAGACGCTCACGTCGCCGATCCGTCTGGCCGCGAACGACATTCAGTCGACCCGTCACGAGCCGTATCGGCTGGTCCGAGGCGACGAGGGATTCGTGCTGTCTGCCCAGGTCCGTGGACAGTGGCAGGAGCTCTACGAATTCACCGAACGTCCGCAGCCGCGCATCGACCTCGAGGTCGGCAGCTGGTATGTCTCGACCCACCCGTCCTCACACTTCGTCACAGGCATGACGGTGGCGCTGATCACCGAGGACGCGCGGTGGAATCTGCGGGGGCGCAACCTGGCGATCCATCGGGACGGTGTCACGGAGAAGGTGCGGTTCGACACCGCAGCCCAGGTGGTCGACGCGTTGACGGGGACGTTCGGCATCGACCTCACGGACATCGCCGATCGGGACGTCGTGCAGGCCAGGCTGGCCCAGGTGCTGGACTCCTAGTGCCCGACGACGAAGCTCCACGGATCATCGGCGGCCAGAGCCATGCGGCCCAGCCTCCTGGCGTGTCGTCCCGTGGTGCCGAACTCATCAGCCCAGCTCCTCGCCCGCATCGTCGCCAGCCACAGCTGGTGCTCGGCCGTGACGCCGATGGCACCGTGCAACTGGTGCGCGATCGTCGTCACCGGCCCGACGGCACGGCCCACCGCCACCTTCGCGACGGTCACCGCGTAATCGGCGCGCTGACTGTCGAAGCCGTGGCCGTTTGCGGCCGCGATCGCCAAAGCCGTTGCCGCGCGGCCTCTCTCAACCTCGCCGATCATGGCTGCCAAGGAATGTTGGACTGCCTGGAACTTGTTCAGCGCGCGGCCGAATTGCTTGCGTTCGCCGGTGTGGGCGGTGGTGAGGTGCACGGCGGCGTCGAACGCGCCGATGATCTGCACGCACCGCGCCCACGCGCCGCGACGCACCAGCTCATCACCGACGCTGCGTGGGAGTTCGACGACGTCACCGAGCGACAGGTCGAAGGCCACCACTCCGCGCGGTTCGCCCGCCAGATTGTGCGTGGTGGCCTCGGCCGGCTGCTCCAGCGTGGCGACGAACGTCGCCTCGGCGCCACGTGCGGCCAGCACGACCGGACCGGCGGCGGGCCACGGCACGTCGACGGCGATGCCCGCGATCCGGCCGTCGCGCGCCTCGGCGTCGGCGATCGCCACCACTAGCGGCCCGTCCGCGGGGACCGAGAGGTTCGCCCTCGTGGCCAACCATGCGGCGAGGAGATCGGTTTCGGCGACCGGCACGGCGGCGGCGTAGCGCGCCAACACGCCGAGTACCACCGCGGCGTCGGCCGGGTCGGCGCCCTGATCGCTGGTGAGCCGGGTCAGACCAGACGCCTCCAGCACCCGCCACAGCTCGTCGTCGAAGGGCTCGGGCAGCCCGCGATGGCCCACCCGCGCCTCGAACGACCGGCGGCCGATCTCGTCGGCCAGCTGCCTCAGCTCGTCGCTCACGTTGCGGCCTTCGCCGCTTTGGCAACCACGCCCCGCAGCACCTCGTTGGTGCCGCCGCGCAGGGTGAACAGCGGCGAATGCACCCGCGCAGTGGCGAGCAAGGACCGCAGCCGGACCTCGTCGGGCCCGTCGAGACCATCGATCAGATCGGCTGCCGCCTCCACGGATTCCTGCTCGAACCGGGTGCCCAGATCCTTGACGAGCGCGGCCCGGACACCTGCGTCCTGCCCTGCAGTCAACGCCCGTGCCACCGAGACCGACAGCTGGCGCAGCGAGATCATCCGCGCCACCAGGTCGCCGACCTCGGCCGCGGTGCGCTCGTCGACGTCGCGCCGCCGCAGGGCCCCGACGATCTCGAACAGCAGCGTCGCCGTCGACAGGAAGCGTTCCGGCCCGCTGCGCTCGAAACCCAGCTCGGAGGTGACCTGGTGCCATCCGTCACCGACCTCGCCAAGCACGTCGTCGTCGGTGAGTCGCACGTCGTCGAACAGGACCTCGTTGAAGTGGTGCTCGCCGTTCATGAGCACGATGGGGCTGATGGTGATCCCCGGCAGGTCGGTCGGCACGATGAACTGGCTGAAGCCGGCGTGCCGATGATCGGGGTCCAGCGGGCTGGTGCGGGCCAGCACGACGACCTGGTGAGCGAGATGCGCGCCGCTCGTCCACACCTTGGTGCCGTTGAGAAGCCAGCCGTCGCCGTTGCGCGTCGCCCTGGTCTGCACGGCGGCGAGGTCGGATCCCGCGCCGTGCTCACTCATGCCGATCGAGGAGTAGAGCCGTCCAGCCGCGATGAGAGGCAGCAGGCGGCGGCGCTGATCCTCCGTCCCGTAGGTCAGCAGCCCGGGGGCGACCTGGCGGTCCGCGATCCAATGCGCGCCGACGGGGGCCCCGTGGGCGAGCAGCTCCTCGGTCACCACGTATCTGTGCAGGTATCCGAGACCGCGCCCGCCGTACTCGAGCGGGATGGTCAGCCCGACGAACCCGGCCTCGGCGAGCCGCACGCTGAAGTCGACGTCCCAGCTGGACAGCCAGCAGTCGACGGCGGGCGTCCAACCGAACCGGTCCCGATCGCTCGCCAAGAACTCCCGGACCGCCGAGCGGATCCCGGCGAGGTCGGCGTCGTTCGCACACAGCGCATCGAATTCGCTCACTGCGTCCGGAGTCTAGTGCGGCAGTCAGACAGCGGGAATGGTGATGTCGCACGCCGGGGCCATACTCGAGCACAGTGAGCTCGTGGGCCCCGGTGACCCCGTCGGATGAGGATGAGGAGGACCTGACATGGCAACCGTGTACTTCACCGCGTCGAGCCTTGACGGCTTCGTGGTCGATGACGCAGGCAGCCTTGACTGGCTGACCTCACGCGACGTCGACCCAGGTGGCCCGTTCGGGTACGAGGCATTCGCGAAAGACGTTGGGGCGCTGGCGATGGGATCGACCACCTACGAGTGGCTCGTCGAGAACCAGCCGGGGGACTGGATGTACGAACAGCCAAGCTGGGTGCTCACCCACCGACCCGAGATCATCGCCGCCGGGCATCCGGTTCGGACGTTCTCCGGTGACGTCACCGCACTGCACCCGACGCTGGTGTCCGCCGCGGCGGACAGGGACGTGTGGCTGATCGGTGGCGGCGACGTCGCGGCACAGTTCGTGGCTGCCGGTCTGGTGGACGAGATGATCGTGAGCTATGCGCCGTGCTCACTGGGCGCGGGGGCCCGAGTGCTACCGGTGCGTTCGGAGTGGCGGCTGACCGAGACCGCGGTCAACGGCGACTTCGTCTGCGCCCGCTGGCTCAAGGCCGGCTAGCGGTCAGCTGACGGAAGTCCGAAGCGGCCTGCATCAGGCGGCGGCCTGCGGGTTGCACTTCTTCCGCGGCCGCCACTGGGCCAGCCGCGGCGTCAACCGGAGAACCTCGAGACGGTCGTTGACCCGGTGCGTGAATCGACGGCCCAAGACGTTGACCTCGACGATCCACACGGGTGCCTCCCTGGCGATGTGATCGTGCATGGAACTGGCAACGCAGCCGGACCGCGAATGTATTCCCCATCACAGCGGGCGCCCGTCCTTCGTCGAGCGTAGGCCCGCCAGTTTCCGTGGTCGCTGATCGGTAATCGGACTACGCTGCATGGCGCAGTTCGATCGGGAAAGGCGCAACACATGGGCCATTACAAGAGCAATGTGCGCGACCTCGAGTTCAATCTCTTCGAGGTTCTCCAGCTCGAGAAGGTGCTTGCCGCAGGCGAGTTCGGCGACCTGGACGCGGCGTCGATCCGCGACATGCTCAACGAGGCGGCCCGGCTGGCCGAAGGGCCGTTGGCCGAATCCTTCGCCGAGTCCGACCGCCACCCACCGACATTCGACCCAGATACCCATGCCGTCACGCTGCCCGAAGCCTTCAAGAAGTCGTTCAGGGCGTGGCAGCGGGGCGAGTGGTTCCGGATCGGACTGTCCGAGGAGGTCGGGGGAGTCCTGGCACCGTCGATGCTGACGTGGGCGATCAACGAGTTCCCGCTCGGCGCCCAGCCGGCAGCCTTCATGTATCTGGCCGGACCGGTGCTGGCCGACATCCTCCATCACGTCGGAAACTCCCAGCAGAAGCACTGGGCCGCAATGGCGGCCGAGCGCAACTGGGGAGCCACCATGGTGCTCACCGAGCCGGACGCCGGCTCGGACGTTGGCGCCGGGCGGACGAAGGCCGTCGAACAGGCCGACGGCACCTGGCACCTCGACGGCGTGAAGCGCTTCATCACCAGTGGCGACTCCGATGACCTGTTCGAGAACATCCTCCACATGGTGCTGGCCAGGCCCGAGGGTGCCGGACCGGGCACCAAGGGCCTTTCGTTGTTCCTGGTGCCCAAGTTCCTGCCCGACCCGCAGACGGGTGCGCCCGGCGAGCGCAACGGGGTCTACGTCACCGGACTCGAGCACAAGATGGGCCTGAAGGTGTCCGCCACGTGTGAGCTGACGTTCGGTCAGCACGACAGGCCCGCGGTCGGCTGGCTGGTCGGTGACACCCACAATGGCATCGCCCAGATGTTCAAGATCATCGAATATGCCCGAATGATGGTGGGCACCAAGGCGATCAGTACGCTCTCCACCGGATACCTGAACGCACTCGACTACGCCAAGACCCGCATTCAAGGCGCCGACATGACCCAGATGACGGACAAAGCCGCACCCCGCGTCAGCATCCTGCACCACCCCGACGTCCGCAGGGCGCTGCTGACGCAGAAGGCCTACGCCGAGGGCCTGCGGGCGCTGTACCTCTACACGGCGGCGCATCAGGACCGCTGCGCCGCCGAGATCGTATCGGGGGCGGACGCGGCCCTCGCCGAACGGGTCAACGACCTGCTGCTGCCGATCGTGAAGGGCGTCGGGTCCGAGCGGGCCTACCAGACGCTGACGGAGTCCCTGCAGACCTTCGGTGGTTCCGGCTTCCTGCAGGACTACCCGATCGAGCAGTACATCCGCGACGCCAAGATCGACTCGCTCTACGAGGGCACCACCGCGATCCAGGCGCAGGACTTCTTCTTCCGCAAGATCGCCAGGGACCAGGGCGCCGCGCTGGCGCACGTCGCGGGCCAAGTCCAGGCCTTCGTCGAAAGTGACTCCGCGCGAGCCGAACTCGCAGACTGCCGAGCCCTGCTTGCCACGGCGCTCGCCGACGTGCAGTCGATGGTCGCCACGCTGACCGGATTCCTGATCCAATCCCAGCAGAGCGCCCGCGAGCTGTACCGGGTGGGGCTGGACTCGGTGGCGTTCCTGCTGGCCGTCGGCGACCTCCTGATCGGATGGCTGTTGCTGCACGGCGCCGAGATCGCCCTGGACGCGCTCGACGACGAGATCACCGACCGCGACCGCGACTTCTACACCGGAAAGATCACGGCGGCACGGTTCTTCGCGAAGAACGTACTGCCGCGGCTGAGTGCCGAACGCAAGATCGTCGAAGGCGTCGACCTCGGCGTCATGGATCTGGACGAGGGAGCCTTCTGAAGGGCTCTCACCTGTTGTACGGCTGCTCCTGTACCCAGTTGAAGCCGCGTTCGAGGAGCGGGAACGACGCCGGGTCCAAACGGGTGAACCACGCGTGGATTCGGTGCCCGGCGAAGTCCTCGCCGTCGATCACGATCCGGTCGGTGCCGTCATCGGGCCACCAGTAGGTCAGCCTGATGGACGTGGGGGTCTCCTCGAACGAGCCCAGCTTGATCCGATTGTCGAGGTCGATGAAGTGCTTGGCGGGGTCGATGGTTCCACCGAACACCTCGAACGAGTCGTCCATGTGCTGCACGGTCACCATCACGGGATCCGACATCAGGAAGGGGCGGTCGAATATCACACGGTGCCAACGGAGTTCGTCAGTCAGTAGCGGATCACGCCGGTAACCCTCCGTGGAGAACCCGTCCACCTGCCAGATGCCGTAGAGGTTCGGTGTCGGCCGGGTGAACTGTTGCCAGCCCTGGCCACCGAACGCGGCGAGCACGACGACGCCGACACAGAGCTGAGCGATCACCGCCACGCGGTTGGCGCGACGACCGGTGAACAGAGGCACGGATTCGGCGGCAGAGACGGCGCGATCGGTGAACAACGCCGTGAACAGTCGCCGTGCGTAGGGTGCGAGCAGGAACAGGCTCAACAACAACAGCTGGGATGACACCGACTTGAGGCGGATGTCGTAGGTCATGTTGAGGATGAACACCTGGGTCAGGTCGAACGCACACACCAGTGCAC
>NZ_JBOGDD010000480.1:0-8752 GCF_050701675.1 Mycobacterium sp.
AACCCAAGGAGATACGGGAGCAGCGGAATGACGGCACCGACCGCGAACATCAGGAACGACGCGCCGGCCGCGACCCACGGTGACGGCTTCTCGCTGGGGTCGACACCGAGCTCCTGAACCAGATGGAAGTTCAGCGCCCGATTCTCGTCGCGGTGGATCTCCTCGGTGGCCTTGGCGGCGGTGTCCTCGGTGAGGCCCATGTCGACCAACATCGCGACCAGCTCGGCCCGCTCCTCTCTCGGATACTTGCGGAAGGAACGGCGCTCGACGCGCACCTCGGAGTCAAGTTGCTCGTTGGCCGTCGTGATCGACGTGTACTCACCCAACGCCATCGAGAACGCACCTGCGAGCAGACCGGCGACGCCGGCCAGCAGCACGGCATGGGCGCTGGCGCTGGCCGCCACACCCGCGATGAGCGCCGTGTTGCTGACCAAGCCGTCCATCGCGCCGAACGTCGCCGCCCGCAACCACCCACCGGACACGTCCGCATGCCGGTGGTCGATCTGGTGCGGCAGGTCGGCCATGGGCTTGGCGGAATCCTCCTCGGTCATGGCGTCGATTCAACGCCCGTCCTCGTGAGCCGATGTAGTCAGGTTTGCCTGGGTTTGCAAAGTCACAGTTTGCCGATTGCCGTTGCGGGCTACCGTTCGGTTATGACGACCACCGCCGATCATGTCCGCAACGCCCTCGACGGCCGTTGGCTCGACATGAAGAACCGGATGCGCAAAGAACTCTCATCCGAGGTCTTCAAGCCGCACTACACGCCGAACACCGTCATCGCCCGCACCAAGGTCGCCGAGCAACTGAGGATCATGGCTGCCAACGGCGCCGCCGAGGACGGATTCAAGAAGGAGCACGGCGGCAACGGCGACGTCGGGGCCGCGGTCACACAGATCGAGATGCTGGCGATGTCGGACCTGTCGCTGATGGTCAAGGCCGGAGTGCAGTGGGGCCTGTTCGGCGGCGCGATCGAGAACCTTGGCACCGAGCGCCACCACCAGGCGTACGTCAAGAAGCTCATCGACCTCGAACTGCTCGGCTGCTTCGCAATGACCGAGACCGGCCACGGCAGCGACGTCCAGGCGCTGGAGACCACCGCAACGTACGACCCGGCCACCCACGAGTTCGTCATCGACTCCCCCACGCGCACGTCCCGCAAGGACTACATCGGCGGGGCCGCGCAGACGGCGAGGGTCGCGGCCGTCTTCGCGCAGCTGATCACCGACGGAGAAGGCCACGGCGTGCACTGCTTCGTGGTCCCGATCCGCGATGACGAGGGCAACGACCTGCCAGGAATCACGACGTCGGACTGCCACTACAAGGGCGGGCTCCCCGGCGTCGACAACGGTCGCATCCAGTTCGACCACGTGCGCATCCCACGCGAGAACCTGCTGAACAAGTACGCCGACGTCGCCGAAGACGGCACGTACACGTCACCGATCGAGAATCCGGGCCGCCGGTTCTTCACCATGCTCGGCACGCTGATCCGCGGTCGCGTCACGGTCGGCGGCAGCGCGGGCGCGGCGGCGCGCGTGGCACTCGACATCGCCACCCGATATGCGCTGGAGCGCAGGCAGTTCGAAGCACCCGACGCCGAAGACGAGGTGCTGATCATGGACTACCTGGTGCATCAGCGCCGGCTGTTCCCGCTGATCGCGAAGTCGTACGCGCTGCAGTTCGCCCAGAACGAACTGGTGGCCAAGTGCCACGAACTGCAAACCTCGGACGACCCGGACGCCGAGGAGCAACGAGAACTCGAATCCCGCGCCGCCGGATTGAAGGCCGCCAACACCTGGCACGCCACCCGCGCCATCCAGGAAGCGCGCGAGGCGTGCGGCGGCGCAGGCTATCTCGCCGAGAACCGACTGATCGCGCTCAAGGCCGACACCGACGTGTTCACCACGTTCGAGGGCGACAACCACGTTCTCACCCAGTTGGTGGCCAAGGAATTGCTCACCGCCTACGCCGACGACGTCAAGAGCATGAGCCCGGCGCAGTGGGTGCGGTTCGCGGCGAACTTCGCGGGCGAGCGGGTGTTGAAGCGGACCGCGGCGCAGACGATCATGCAGACGATCGTCGACTCGCGGGAGGACAACGAGGAGGAGGGCTCGCTGTTCAACCGCGGCACGCAGGTGAAGATGTTCGAGGACCGCGAGGAGTACATGCTGGCGTCCGTGGCGCGACGGTTGCAGGGCAAGTCCAAGGAGATGTCGCCGTTCGACGCGTTCAACGCCGTGCAGGACCACGTGCTGCATGCCGCGAAGGCCCACATCGACCGCATCGTCCTCGAGGCCTTCGTCGCGGGCATCGACACCTGCGAGGACGAGCAGGCGCGCGAGATCCTCGCCCTGGTGTGCGACCTGTACGCCCTGTCGGTGATCGAGGACGACAAGTCGTGGTTCATCGAGCACCGCTTCCTGTCCACCGAGCGCTCCAAGGCCGTCACCCGCGCCATCAACGACCGGTGCCGCAAGCTCCGCCCGCACGCCGAGCTTCTGGTCGACGGCTTCGGGATTCCCGAGCAGCTGAGGTATGCCGAGATGCTGCACCCCGAACACATCCCCGACGCCGACGAGGGCCAAGTGCAGAACGCCGGATAGCCCGGTGGCCACTTCGGCGAAATAGCATTCCCTGTCGCTGAACCAGGCGTTCAGCGACAGGGAATGCTATTTCGGCGGGATCGGTAGCCGCGCACGCGTGGCGCGAACCTACGTGGCTCCCCCGCGTGGACTCGAACCACGAACCGTCCGATTAACAGTCGGAAGCTCTGCCAATTGAGCTACAGGGGAATGCTCGTCGGCACACGGAACGTGCCCGCGAACCGAACGTTGACTCTAGCGCATGGACCCTCGAAGTCCGGTATCGGGCACGTGACGTGGGCTGCCGTCACGACTCGCCCACACGAGGCAGGATGGACCCAATGCACCGTCATGTGGGAGGAGTTCTGTGATCCGGTTAGCCGCCATCCTTGGCATCGGATACGTCTTGGGCGCCAAGGCGGGCAGACGCCGCTACGAACAGATCGCGGGCACGTACCGCGCGGTCACGGGAAGCCCCAAGACCAAGGCTGTGATGGATGCCGGACGACGGAGAATCGCCGACCGGCTCTCGCCCGACCCGACGATGGTGACGTTGACGCCGATCGACGCGCAGACCTCGGTGTTACGCCCCGAGGCGGAGGATCGCTAGCCGACCGGCGAGGTGTAGGTGTGCCCCGGCAGCAGCGGACCGGAGACGATGCCGCCGCCGTTGTAGCCGCCGACGCCGAGACCGCCGTTGGGGCCGTATTCGCCCCACGGGGTGCCGATGTTGGTCGGGCTGCCGTTCGAGTACCCCACGCAGTTGCCGTCGTCCTGGTTGCCGACCCAGGCCAGGCACGCAGGTGCGGCGACGGCGTGACCGGCGCCGGCGGACAGGGCAATGGCGAGCGGAGCGGCAGCGGCGGCGAGCGCCAGTGCTCCCGCGGAGACGAGCCGGTGTGCACGGATGGTCATGAGGTGCCTTTCCACGCCGATCCTGAAGTCCTTCAGCCGACCCACCATATCGCGGCGCGGCGGTTCACGCAGTCAGGTCGTCGCCGCTCGCGCGCTCCAGGAGGCTACGTCGGTAGGTCTCCATCGCGACGAGGTCACCGAACAACGCGTTGTACTCGTCGTCGTTCTCGACCGGCGACATGCGCTGCAGCTTCGACTTCATCTCCGCGATCTGCCGACCGACCCACACTTCCTGCAGCCTGGCCAGCACGCCGCCGATGTACCTCGCCAGACGGTCGTCGTCGTCGACCTTGAAGGCCTCCACTGCCAGCTCGTTGACCAGGTTCGCCGCCTCGGGTGACGACGTCTGCTCACGCACCGCGTCGATCCACTGCCCGCCGGAGCCTCCCGCCGACATCCCGCCTGCCGACGCGATCGAACCGCGGACCGACGCGTAACCGGCGTGGGTGAAACTCTCGACCGTCAAGGTGTCGAAGACCGGCCCGGCGATCGCGGGATACTGCAGCGCCGCCTTGAGCGCCTCCCGTTGCGGCCACAGGGTGGGATCGCGGGGATCCGGTCGCGGCACGGCGGTAGCCGCGTTGACCGCCGCAGTGTTGGCAGCCGCTCTGCGCGGCTCACGCCGGGAGGCCCCGCCGCCGGCCTTGGCCGTCTCCCGCACCCTCGCGATGACCTGGGCGACGTCGTCCCAGCCGACCCAGCCCGCCAGCTGACGGGCGTACTCGTCACGCAGCGTCGGGTCCTTGATCCTGGCCGCCATCGGGACGCAGCGGCGAAGCGCGGACACCCGGCCCTCGGCGCTGTCGAGATCGTGGTCGGCCAGCGCAGTGCGAATCACGAACTCGAACAACGGGGTCCGCCGTGCGACGAGATCACGCAGCGCACCGTCGCCCGACTTCAGCCGCAGATCGCACGGATCCATCCCCTCGTCGGCGACCGCAACGAAGGACTGCCCCGACAGGTTCTGCTCCCCCTCGAACGCCTTGACCGCCGCGGCGCGGCCCGCCGCGTCGCCGTCGAAGACGTAGATGAGCTCGCCGCGAAAGAAGTTGTCGTCCATCATGAGTCGCCGCAGCATGGAGAGGTGCTCCTCGCCGAACGCGGTGCCGCACGACGCCACGGCCGTCGTCACCCCCGCGAGGTGCATGGCCATCACGTCGGTGTAGCCCTCGACGACGACGGCCTGATGCCCCTTGGCGACGTCCCGCTTGGCCAGGTCCAGCCCGAAGAGCACGTTCGACTTCTTGTACAGCACCGTCTCCGGGGTGTTGACGTACTTGGCCTCCATGGTGTCGTCGTCGAACAGTCGACGCGCGCCGAAGCCGATCACCTCGCCGCTTGACACTCGGATGGGCCACAGCAGCCGCCGGTGGAAACGGTCCATGGGACCGCGCCTGCCCTCCCGTGACAGCCCCGCGGCCTCGAGCTCCTTGAACTCGAACCCCTTGCGCAACAAGTGCTTCGTGAGGGTGTCCCAGCCCGACGGGGCGAAGCCACAGCCGAACTTCGTCGCCGCGTCGGCATCGAAGTTGCGCTCGAGCAGGTACTGCCTGGCGGGCGCGGCCTCGGCCGACTGCAGCGTCTCGGCATAGAACGCCTGGGCCGCGGCGTTGGCCGCGATCAGCCTGCTGCGACTCCCCCGGTCTCGTTGCACGTTGGTGGCCGACGCGCCGGTGTAGGTGACGGTGTAGCCGAGGCGGTCGGCGAGCATCTCGACCGACTCGACGAAGCTGACGTGCTCGATCTTCTGCAGGAACGCGTAGACGTCGCCACCCTCGCCGCACCCGAAGCAGTGGAAGTGACCGTGGTTGGGCCTGACGTGGAACGACGGTGACTTCTCGTCGTGGAACGGGCACAACCCCTTCAGCGAGTCGGCGCCGGCCCGCCGCAACTGCACGTAGTCACCGACGACGTCCTCGATGCGGGTGCCTTCACGGATGGCCGCGATGTCGCGATCGGAAATTCGGCCGGCCATCGGCACAGTCTATGCGGGCCGACCCGTCCGGCCGACGCGGTTATCCCGCCGGTTCCACACGCTCCAACCGTCCTTCGGTGTACGACGCGATCTGGTCGAGGATCACCCGCAGCCGCGCACCGTCGTCGGCGGCGGTGTTGAACTCGGGAACGAAGATCGGGTCCAGCGTGGCGGGCGCCCCGGCCAACAGGAACCGGGCGACCCGGTGGATGCGTTCGCGTTGCTGCGCCTGCAGTTCGAGGTGCGGTGGATCGGACATGATGAACTGCAGCGCGAGGATCTTGAGCAGCACGACCTCGGCACGCACCGTCGCGGGCACCGACAGCTCCGCCTGGTAGCGGACCAGCGGCCCCGGGCCGGTGATCTCCCTGGTGGCCGCGATGGCCGCGGATGCGAACCGTCCAACGAACTCGCTGGTCAGCTTCTTCAAGGCGACCGACGCGGCCAGCGTCCCGTCGTACTTCCCGACGGTGGCGACCACCGGGAGCGCCGAGAGTCGCTCCGAGGCCGCGATCAGGTCGTCAGCGGCGAGCCCGCCCCCCATCCCGCTGGCCTGACCCAGCCTGCCGAGGACCGCTGCGGCGTCGTCGTCGGCCAGGACGCGCAGATCGATGCGGCCCGACACCACGCCGTCCTCGACGTCGTGCACCGAGTACGCGACGTCGTCGGCCCAGTCCATGATCTGGGCCTCCAGGCACGGCTTACCCGCGGTGGCGGAGTCGCGGACCCACGTCGCTGCTGACGCGTCGTCGGCGTAGAAACCGAACTTGCTCTCCCCCGCCGACCGGTACCACGGGTACTTCGTCACCGCGTCCAAGGCGGCCCGAGTGAGGTTCAGACCCGCGCTACGGCCTTGCGGATCAAGCACTTTCGGCTCCAACCGGGTGAGGATCCGGAAGTTCTGGGCATTGCCCTCGAACCCGCCGAAGTCTCCTGCCAACTCGGCGAGCGCCCGCTCGCCGTTGTGTCCGTACGGCGGGTGGCCGATATCGTGCGCCAGGCCCGCGAGGTCGACCAGGTCCGGGTCGCACCCCAGACCGATGGCCATTCCGCGGCCGATCTGAGCGACTTCCAGGGAGTGGGTCAGCCGCGTGCGGGGCGTCTCGCTCTGGCGCGGCCCGACGACCTGCGTCTTGTCGGCCAGCCGCCGGAAGGCAGCGCTGTGCAGGACCCGCGCGCGGTCCCGCGCGAAGTCGGTGCGGTGTTCCGTGTCGGTCCCCGGCAGGGCAGCGCCCTTCGGCGCTTCGACCACCATGCGCTGCCGGTCGAAGTCGTCGTATAGGTCCTTGGAGATCGTCACCGACGCACAGTCTGCCAGGACCGTACGCCGGTCTCCGGTGCCCGTCGGATCCCGCGCACTACATTGGCGGTCATGCGAAGCAATGTTTGGGCAGCCCGTCTTCTCAGCATGCTTCTCGCGGTCCTGACCCTGGGCGCTCTTCTGGCTCCGAATCTCCCCACGGCCAATGCCGAGCCGCCGCTTCGGCTGACCAACTACGTCACCGACAACGCGGGCGTGCTGGACGCAGGTGCCCTCAGCGAGGTCAAGACTGCCGTCGACGACCTCTACACGGCCCGTCGAATCCGGCTCTGGGTCGTCTACGTCGACGACTTCTCCGGTCAGACGGGTGTGGCGTGGGCGCAAAGCGCCATGCGCATCAACAACTTCCAGCCGGACCAGGACGCGATTCTGGCGGTGGCCACCAAGGACCGCGACTACGCACTTCTCGCGGGAACGGCGATCCTCAGCAACTCCGATCAGGCCAACCTTCGCCGCAACGAGGTCGAACCCGCCCTGCGCCAAGGCGACTGGGCAGGTGCCGCGACGGTGGCCGCGACGGGGCTGAAGAACGACACCGCCTCGGCCGGAGGCGTCTCGTGGGTGGGCATCCTCGTCTTCCTCGTGGTGCTCGCCCTGGCAGTCCTCGCGCTGGTCATGTGGCGCAGCCGCAGGCGGCGCAAGCGCCGCGAGGCGGAGTTCGCCGCCGCGCAGCGGGTAGACCCGGCCGACCCAGGCGCGCTCGCCTCGCTGTCCGTCGATGCGCTCGACGACCTGTCGAAGTCCATCGTCGTCGAAGTCGACAATGCCGTGCGCACCAGTGACAACGAGCTCGCACTGGCGGTGGAGGAGTTCGGCGAGAAGGACACCGCTCCGTTCGTCCAGGCCGTGACCAGTGCAAAGACGGCGCTGACGCAGGCCTTCAACGTGCGCCAGATTCTCGACGACGCCATCCCCGAGACACCCCAGCAACGCCGCGACCTGCTGACCCGCGTCATCGTGGCCGCCGCAAGGGCCGACGACGAACTCGAGGCGCAGCGCGCAGCCTTCCAACAGCTGCGCGACCTGGTGATCAACGCACCGGACCGGCTGGACACCCTCACCCAGCAGATGGTCGACCTGACGGCGCGCATCGAGCCGAGCACGCAAACTCTGGCGGCGCTGCACTCGCAGTTCTCCGACACCGCGCTGGCCTCGGTGGCGGGCAACGTCGAAACCGCGAAGCAGCGGTTGTCATTCGCCGACCAGAACATCACCGTCGGACGCACGCTGGTCGCCAAGCCGGCCGGTAGCCAAGGTGGGCTCGTCGACGCCATCCGGGCGGCGGAATCCGGGCTGGGCCAGGCCCGTACGCTGCTCGACGCCGTCGACAGCGCATCCACCGACATCAACCGCGCCGTCGCGGCGCTGCCCGCAGCCATCGCCGACATCCAGAACAGCATCGACGCCGCAGCGGCTCACTTGGCCAAGGGCAACGTCCCGCGCGCAAGCGACCTGACCGCCGCCCGCGACGCGGCGGTAGAGGCCGTCACTCGCGCGCAGAACGCGGGTGCCGCCGACCCGCTGGGCGCCTTCACCCAGCTGACGCAGGCCGACGCGCAACTCGACCGGCTGCTGGCAGCCATCAGCGAGGAGCTCGAGACCACGGCACGGCTGGGCCGCGCGTTCGACCAGGCCCTGTTCAGCGCGCAGTCACAGGTGCGTTCGGTGTCGGACTTCATCGACACCCGCCGCGGCAGCATCGGGCCGGAGGCGCGCACCCGACTGTCGGAGGCGGTGCGCCAGCTGGAAGCCGCGCAGGCCACGAAGGCGACCAACCTGTCCGAGGCGATTCAGCACGCCAACGGTGCGGCGATGCTGGCGGCTCAGGCCCAGTCCATGGCGAACGCCGACGTCAGCGCCGCCCAGCGGCAGTACACCGGGCGCGGCGGTCCTGGCGGCTTCGGCGGCGGCGGCAACACCGGCGCGGTGCTCGGCGGCATCATCATCGGCAACATCCTGTCG
>NZ_JBOGDD010000481.1:0-5202 GCF_050701675.1 Mycobacterium sp.
ACAGCGACTCCGACTACGACCGCGAGAAGCTGCAGGAGCGCCTGGCCAAGCTGGCCGGCGGTGTTGCGGTGATCAAGGCCGGAGCTGCCACCGAGGTGGAGCTCAAGGAGCGCAAGCACCGCATCGAAGACGCGGTTCGCAACGCCAAGGCCGCCGTCGAAGAGGGCATCGTCGCCGGTGGCGGCGTGGCGCTGCTTCAGGCGTCCCCTTCGCTGGACGAGCTCACGCTCACCGGTGACGAGGCCACTGGCGCGAACATCGTTCGCGTTGCGCTGTCGGCCCCGCTCAAGCAGATCGCCTTCAACGGTGGCCTGGAGCCGGGTGTCGTCGCGGAGAAGGTGTCGAACCTTCCTGCGGGCCACGGCCTGAACGCCGCGACCGGTGAGTACGAGGACCTGCTCAAGGCCGGCGTCGCCGACCCGGTCAAGGTCACGCGCTCGGCGCTGCAGAACGCGGCGTCCATCGCGGCGCTGTTCCTCACCACCGAGGCCGTCGTCGCCGACAAGCCGGAGAAGGCGTCCGCACCCGCGGGCGACCCGACCGGTGGCATGGGCGGCATGGACTTCTAAGTCCGACGCTTCACACGGGAAGGCCCGGTCTGCTTGCAGGCCGGGCTTTTTCGTGCGTGCCCACCCGGTGTGACGAGAATATGTCTCCAACCGTTGACATAAGTCACCGTATGTTGACATCGTCTGCGGGTGGCGAGGTGCCACAAACCATCGCCGAGGGGCGCCTGACCAATCACCTTCGTGCCACAACTGGCCATTCGCGACTCAGGCCAGCGGCACGCAGTCATCGCCGCACCCGGATGTGGTGGGCGAGTCCGGCTTCGCCGCCCGGTGCAGCACTGCGCGACTGGGTGTTATTCGCAACGGCTCACCAGCGACATCGCCTCGCCCGTCGACGATCAACGTGTAGCCGCCCGGTTCCCGCGGCGGCCAGAGCAGTGTGACGTCGCCGTGCCGTGCCACGTTGGTCCGCGTGGTCTTGCCCACCCGGCCGACGTCGAACACGCCGCCGGCGAACACGGGATCGACCGCGACGGTGTGGGCGCGAAAGTCATCGCCGACCGTGATGAGGTAGGCCGCTGCGAAGTCCTTCAGCGCTGCGGACAACTGGTCGAGATCCACCTTGACGCTCATGGCGCGAGGATACGGCGGCGGCCCCTAGATGCCCGTCAGCGGCGTCGGTTTCAGCAGCAGCGTGGCGACGACGGAGATGACCGCGGTCACCACCAGGTAGCCGCACGCGATCCACGGGGTGCCCCCGGCGGCGCCGATCAGCGCCGTGAGGATCAGCGGAGTCAGCCCGGATGAGTAGACACCCGACAGCTGATAGACGGTGGACAGCCCGGTGTAGCGGATTCGGGCGGGGTACAGCGACGCATACAGCGTGCCCTGCGCCCCGTAGAACAGTGCGTGGATGATGCCGAACACCACCACCATTGCCACGGCGTAGAGCCAGATGTTCTTGGTGTCGAAGAGGGCGAAGACCGGGAACACCGCGACGCCGTAGGCGGCGATTCCGATGGCGTACACCCGCTTTGGGCCGAACCGGTCGCTCAGTAGGCCCGAGACGGGGATCAATCCGGCCATCAGGAGAGCGGCGACGGTGACGGCGACCAGCACGGGAATCTTGTCGAGTTTGAGGGTGCTCGTCGCATACGCGATGGCGAACACGCCCCACGTGTTGAACGCGGCACCCTCACCCCACCGCGACAGCATGCCGAGCACCGTCGAGCGCAGCGCGGGCGGCCTGAAGACGTCCTTCAGTGGCACCGCCGCCCGGTCGTCACTGTCGCGCACCTTCTCGAATGCCGGTGTCTCGCTGGCACGCAACCGGACCACGACGCCGAAGATCACCAGCACGATGCTGAACAGGAACGCGATCCGCCAGCCGTACGCCAGGAACGCGTCGTCGGGAAGGACGACCTGCAGCAGTGCGAAGACACCTGTGCCAAGCGCCAATCCGATGGCCAGCCCGATCTGCGGGATGCTCCCGAACAGGCCGCGGCGACGGGGCGGGCCGTGCTCGACCGCGAGCAGGACCGCTCCGGCCCACTCGCCACCGAGCGCGAAACCCTGCACGATGCGCAACAGGAGCAACAGAATCGGCGCCAGCACACCGATCTGCGCGGCCGTTGGCAGCACGCCCATCAGGGCGGTCGCGCCACCCATCAGGAACATCGTGAACGCCAATGTCCGTTTGCGCCCGATGCGGTCTCCGACGTGGCCGAAGACGAAGCCGCCGATCGGCCGCACCAGGAAGCCGACCGCGAAGGTCGCGAACGACAACATGGTGCCAACGAAGGTGGTCTGGTCGGGGAAGAACGCCTTGTTGAACACCAGGCTCGCGGCGGTCGCGTAGAGGAAGAAGTCGTACCACTCGATCGTGGTGCCGACGAGGCTCGCCCACAGCGCCGTGCGGGCCTGCGGCGAGATGGAGATGCTCTGCTCGTCGTCGGCGGGTGCGCTCGTGACAGTCACGGGTACCAATGAGTTCACGGGTTTAGCGCGGGGACCACCTTTGGACGCGCGATGATTCCAACGCCGCGCAGCGAGGGGCGAGTCGGCGGGCTTGTAGGTTCGAGCCATGCCGCTGCCCACGCCGTCGCCCACCTCCACCGCCGTCGTCACCGGCGCATCCTCGGGCATCGGCGCCGACATCGCGCGTGAACTGGCGGCGCGCGGCCACGGCGTCACGCTGGTCGCCCGCCGCGAGGACAAGTTGCAGGAGTTGGCGGCGGAGCTGAGCGCGGTCCGCGTCGAGGTGATCGCCTGTGACGTCGCCGACCCCGATGCCCGAGCCGGCCTCTTCGGCGAGGTCGAGAGCCGCGGGCTGACCGTCGACGTCCTGGTGAACAACGCGGGGATCGGCACCATGGGGGCGGTCGCCGAGGCGATCGTCGATCGCGAGATCGCCCAGGTCCGGGTCAACGTCGAGGCGGTCATCGACCTCACCACCCGCGCCGTGCAGCAGATGGTGCCCCGGGGTCGAGGGGCGATCCTCAACGTCGGCTCCACCGCAGGCTTCCAGCCGTTCCCCGGCCAGGCCGGCTACGCCGCGACCAAGGCCTTCGTCATCAGCTACACCGAGGCGCTGCACGCGGAGCTCACCGGCACCGGCGTCACCGTCGCGACGCTGAACCCTGGTCCGGTGCGCACCGAGTTCCTGCAGACCGCGGGCATGGACGAACGGACGTTCGCCGAGGCGTTCCCCAAGTTCATGTGGATGCCGTCGCGCGACGTGGCGAAGGCCGGCGTCGATGCGCTCGCGGGCGACCGCGGGACGGTCATCGCGGGTCTGCCCAGCCTGGTGAGCACGCGACTGTTCCAGCTCATCCCGAACCGCTTCCTGCTGCCCCTTCTGGCCAAGCAGCACCCGGGGCTACGGGCCAAGCGCTAGCCCGACGGCCACGTCATCCGCTGCCACCCACCTGACCGTCACAGAGGACTGACCATGCGCACACTGACCATCGCCGCCATCCAGACGACTCCCGTCGCCTTCGACATCGCCGCAAGCTGGGAGCGCTTCCGCGCCAGGGTCCGTGCCGTGCGCGACACCTTCCCCCACGTCGAACTCGTCGTGGTGCCCGAACTGATGCTGGCCGCCGAGGCGCCGCTCCTGCAGGCGCGCGACGGCTGGATGAACCAGGTCGCCGAGCCCATCCCGGGGCCGACGACGGAACGGGTCGCCGAGCTCGCGAAGGAGACCGGCCTGTGGCTGGTGCCCGGGAGCCTCTACGAGCGTGGCGATGACGGCCGGGTCTACAACACCGCGGTAGCGGTGTCACCGCTCGGTGAGATCGCCGCGACGTACCGCAAGGTCTTCCCGTGGCAGCCCTACGAGCAGACGTCCCCCGGGAGTGAGTTCGTCGTGTTCGACATCCCCGGCGTCGGCCGGGTCGGGCTGGCGATCTGTTACGACGGCTCGTTTCCCGAGACGGTCCGTCAACTGGCCTGGCTCGGGGCCGAGGTGATCATCCAGCCGACCCTGACGACGACGCGCGACCGCGAGATGGAAATGGTCTGTGCCCGTGCCAATGCGTGGACCAACCAGGTGTTCGTGGTCAACGTGAATGCCTCGGATCCAGCGGGCGTCGGGGCAAGCTGCATCGTCGACCCCGAGGGGACCGTTCGGCAACGGGCGGGCTCGGGGGAGGAGGTGTTGATCGACTGCCTGGATCTGGACGCCGTGACCCGGGCGCGGAGCCACGGCACCTTCGGCCTGAACCGGCCGTGGAGCCAGATCGCTCGACATGGCGCGGATCTGCGGCTGCCGATGTACGGCGGCGCGGCGATGTTGACGCCGCCGTGGCACTAGGGCGGGCTAGGGGCGGCTTCTAGCCCAACGGGTCGTTGGTCAGGGTGATCGGCTGCCCATGCGCTGTCGCCTTGGCGGCCCGGTCCCAGGACGCGCGACGCGATTCGAGGAGCTCCGGTGTGATCGCACCCTTCGCCGCCGCGAGGCGCTCCAGGGCGCCCAGCCAGTGCTCGTAGTGCGTCGAACCGTCGTCGGGATCCCCGGCGAGCTGCGCCCGTGCTATTTCGCTCCCCAGCGTCGACGACCATTCGGCCGCCGTGAACAGGCCGGCCTCTTGGAGTGCCATCCGCATCGCGAAAGCCCTTGCCTGCCAGGGCTCTTCGAAACTCAAGTCGTCGTCAGCCAGGCTCAAGGTAGCTCTCCCAGGCGTCGATCGACGACGTCACCGCCGGGTCGGCGTCCTCGCCCCACAGTTCGGTGGCCGTGAAGCGCACCGTGTACAGCCACTGCGGTGACTCGCCGAGGCCGTGCGCGTTGCTGTCGGGAAGGACGTGTGCGCCGTGGATGCGTTCGACCACACCACGTTTCGCCCGCGCATAGCGCGGTAACCGGGTGTGCCCGACGGGGTTGATGTTGCGGGTCACCACGGTGTCCCCGACGGCGAAGCGCGCAGGTGTCGTCACCTCGCGACTGCTCGGACCGCCGGTGTCGAGCAGCGTCGGGACCTCGTCCGGCCGCAGCACGCGCTTCACGGGTTTCGACGGCTCGAGCGCGTGTCCGGCCTCGAGTTCGTCCGCCGTGACCAGGCCGGACTGGCGCACCAACTTCTCGACGCCCGCGAGCCAGATCTCGTAGTAGCTGTTCGACAGATACTGCACGGGCGGGATGGACTCGCGGGCATGGCGGCTCGCATCGCCCGTCCACGACCCGATGGCACCC
>NZ_JBOGDD010000482.1:0-8086 GCF_050701675.1 Mycobacterium sp.
GCGAGTCGGGCACGTGAATGGTCGAATACCATGCGCAGACACCGCCGACGCTCTCATCGGGCAGATCGAGATCCGTCATCGAACCAACGGTGAACTCGAGGTCGGGGTGGCGCGACCGGGCCTGCGCGATCATGTTGGGGGACAGATCGATTCCGACGGGCAGCGAACCAAGGTCCCGCAGGATTGCGGTGGTCACACCGGTACCGCAGCCGACGTCGGCAATGGTCCGATTGCCAGTGGCGGCCACCAGATCGGCGAACGCGGCGAGCGTCGCACGCTCGATGGGCCTGGTGTCGAGGAGGTGCTCGAACATCGTCGCGAACTCGGCGGCCGCCGAGTCGTACCCGGTGCGGGTGCGTTCGAGGAAGTCCACCGGAGCTAGTCCTCGTTCATCGCGGTCAGGAGTCGACGTGCGGCGACCACCCGATCGGCCGCGTGGCCGGTCAGGTTGTCCAGCGCGCATTCGGGGTCAGCGGGCGGGCCCATGTGACCACACCCGCGCGGACAGTCCTCGATGGCTTCGGCGAGATCGGAGAACGCCATCATCACGTTGGCCGGTGCGATGTGGGCCAGGCCGAACGACCGGATGCCCGGGGTGTCGATCACCCAGCCCGAACCACGCAGTGGCAGGGCCACCGACTGTGTCGAGGTGTGCTTGCCCTTGCCAACGCCGGACACCACGCCTACGGCGCGACGGGCATGGGGGACGAGGCGGTTCACCATCGTCGACTTGCCGACCCCGGAATGCCCAACCAGCACCGTCGACTTGCCTGCGAGCAGGCTCTCGACGGTGTCGAGACCGTCGTCGCGGCCCGCAGTCACGACCTGCAGGTCCAGACCGGCGAACTGCGCGGCGAACGGTTCGGGCGGCGCCAGGTCCGACTTGGTCAGGCACAGGATCGGCGTCAGCCCGCCCGTGTAGGCGGCGATCAGGGACCGCTCGACGAAGCCAGTGCGCGGCGGGGGATCGGCCAATGCGACGACGATCATGAGCTGATCCGCGTTGGCGACGACGACGCGCTCGGTCGGGTCCGTGTCATCAGCGGTGCGGCGCAACACCGTTCGTCGCTCACCACGGCGGACGATGCGGGCCAGCGTGTCGGGCTTGCCGGAGAGGTCGCCGACGATGTCGACCTCGTCCCCGACGACGATGGGCGTCCGACCCAGCTCTCGGGCGCGCATCGCGGTGACTCGACGGTCGGGGTCACCGCCGAGCGCGCATCCCCACCGGCCGCGGTCGACGGTGACGACCATTCCCGCTTCCGCATCGGCGTGCTCGGGACGGATCTTGGTACGCGGCCGCGAACCCCGACCCGAGCGCACCCGGACGTCGGATTCGTCCAGGTAGTCACCGGGTCTCAAGCGTCAGCTCCCCGCCAACACGTTCGCCCACATCCCCGGAAAGTCGGGCAGGGTCTTGGCCGTGGTGCCGATGTCCTCGACTTCGACGCCTGGCACCCTCAGTCCGACGATCGCGCCCGCGGTCGCCATCCGGTGGTCGGCGTAGGAGCGCCACACGCCGCCGTGCAGCGGCGTTGCGGTGATCGTCAGCCCGTCCGCCGTCTCCTCACAGTGCCCGCCGAGGCCGTTGATCTCCGCGGTCAGCGCTGCCAGCCGGTCGGTCTCGTGTCCGCGCAGGTGTGCGATACCGCTCAGGTGCGACACCGACCCGCGCTCGGCCAGTGCGGCCAGCGCTGCGAACGACGGTGCCAGTTCGCCGACGTCGTGCAGGTCGACGTCGAACCCGCCGTAGCCTTCGGAACCCGTCACTTCGAGGTGTGAATCATCCTGCTGCACAGTTGATCCCACTGTTCCCAGTAGGTCGATGATGGTGCTTGCGGGTTGGACGCTGACGCGGGGCCAGCCGGCGATGCGGACAGTGCCCGCCGTCACCACGGCGGCAGCCAGGAACGGAACCGCGTTCGAGAGATCGGGCTCGATGACCCAGCGCCGCGCCGCAATCGGTCCTGGGCGCACGTGCCAACGGTTCGCCTCGCCGTCGTCGACGATGACGCCCGCCTCGCGCAGCATCGACACCGTCATCGCGACGTGTGGCGCCGACGGCACGGAGTCGCCGGTGTGCACCACTGTCAGTCCCTCGTCGAACGTCGCGCCCGACAGAAGCAGACCCGAGACGAACTGCGACGAGGACGACGCGTCGATGTACACGGTTCCCCCGGCCACCGAACCCTCGCCGTGCACCAGGAACGGCATCGCGTCGCCGTCCAGGCGGACACCAAGCCCGCGCATCCCGTCCAGCAGGGGAGCGATCGGGCGACCGCGGGCCTGCTCGTCACCGTCGAACGTGACGACCTCGCGGCCAAGCGCTGCGACCGGAGGGACGAAACGCAGCACCGTGCCTGCCAAACCGCAGTCGATCCTGGCATCGGCCGCGGGGGCGATCGCGCCGCTGACCGACAGTTCGGTACCCGCACCCTCGAGTGACACGCCCAGCGTCCGCAGCGCGCCGATCATCAGGTCGGTGTCGCGACTGCGCAGCGCACCGCTGACGGTCGACGTGCCCCCCGGAGTGGCCAACGCGGCGAGCACCAGCGCCCGGTTGGTCTGCGACTTGGAGCCAGGTACCTCGACTTCAGCGTGTACGGGCGTCGTCGTCGACGGTGCCTGCCACGTGCTCATGGCCTACATCCTGCCTTGTCGGCAACTTCTGCAACCATGGGATGCATGTGTGGGCGATTCGCGGTGACGACCGACCCGGCGCTGCTGGCCGAGAAGATCAAGGCGATCGATGAAAGCACGGCGGCGACCAACGCGGAGACTCCGCCGGGTCCGAACTTCAACGTGGCCCCGACCACCACCATCACCTCGGTGGTCAAGCGGCACGCCGAGCCCGACGACCAGTCGACCCGACGCGTCCGCCGTATGCGGTGGGGGTTGATCCCGCCGTGGGTGAAGTCCGGCGAGGACGGCGCGCCGGACACCAAGGGTCCGCTGTTGATCAACGCCCGCGCCGAGAAGGTCAGCACCTCCCCGGCGTTCCGCAGCAGCGCGAAGGCCAAGCGGTGTCTGATCCCGATGGACGGTTGGTACGAGTGGCGGCCCAACGCGGAGAACGTCGGGGGCAAGAAGTCGGCCAAGACGCCGTTCTACATGTACGGCGCCGACGGTGAGCTGCTGTTCATGGCGGGGCTGTGGTCCACCTGGCGGCCGAAGGAGGCTCCGAAGGACAGCGCGCCGCTGCTGAGCTGCACCATCATCACCACCGATGCCGCCGGACCGCTGGCCGACATCCACGACCGCATGCCGCTGACCGTCAGCGAGCGCGATTGGGACCGCTGGCTGGACCCGGACGTACCCATCGACGAGGGCCTGCTGCGAGGGCACGGCGACCTTGATCGCATCGCGATCCGGCAGGTCTCGCGGCTGGTCAACAGCGTCCGCAACAACGGGCCGGAACTCATCGAGCCCGCCGAGCCAGAGTCCGAGCAGGCGACGCTGCTCTAGCTACCGGCGGTTGGCGGTGACCACCACGTAGGGCGCATCGACGTGGACCCCGTTACCGTCCGCGTGGTCGGCGAGGGCGTCGCGGAATGCGGACGTCAGCCGGGCGTGCTGGTCGTCATCGACGCGACCGAAGACGTCGACGTGCATCGGCGACTCCTCGACCAGGAAGTGCAGCGCGGCGTCGACCGACGCGAACGCCCAGGTGAGGGTTCCCTCGGTGATGTCGACTTCGGCGAAGTCGGCGGCCAGGCGGCGCTCCACGATGGCCGGATCGCCCCACTGATCGGGGGAGAACCCCCTGCTGGGCGGAGCCCCTAGCACGGCGACGATCGGGTCGAAGAAGGGATTGCTGACGTCGCGTCGCCACGACGAGAACGCAAGCACACCAGCGGGTTTCAGAAGCCTACCGAGCTCGGTCGCCTGCCGGTCCGGATCGACGAAGATGATGCCCATGTTCGACACCGCGACGTCGAACGAGTGCTCGGGCAATCCCGTGTCGGCCGCGTCGGCGGTCACCCATTGCACCGCCTGCCCGGTGGCGGTGGCCTTCTGCCTGCCGACGTCGATCAGCTCGGGTGTCACGTCGACGCCGGTGACCAGGGCGCCACGGGCGGCTGCCGCCAGCGCGGCGCTGCCGGTACCGCAGGCGAGGTCGACGAGCGCGGCCCCGTCCAGCGGGCGGCGGCGGTCGGCGGCTTCGACGGTCTGCCGGGCGATGGTCTCGATGCGTTCGGCGACGGACTCGTAGCGGCCGCCCGCCCAGAGGGAATTGCTCACGGTGCCAGGGTAGTTCCGTCGACGTGCCGGCAGTGTCGGCTCCGACTCTCGGCTAGGGCCCCGAATAACCGGGCGGGTTGGGGTTCTCGACCCACAGGTCCACGCCGAGCTCCGAGCCGGGCACGCAGTCGTACACCGACAGATCGGTCACGCCGGATTCCACCAGCACGTCCTCGCACAGCACCGCGTTGCCGGTGTACTCGCGCGCCGGCTTGTTGAAGATCACGTAGGCGGCGTCGGCGTACACCTCGGGCTTGCGCGCGCGAGCCATCGCCTCAGCGCCACCCAGCAGGTTCTGCACGGCCGCGGTGGCCACCATGGTCCGCGGCCACAGCGTGTTCGACGCGATGCCGTCGGCGCGCAACTCCTCGGCCATGCCGAGCCCGCACAGTGTCATTCCGTACTTGGCCATCATGTACGCGGTCGGCTTGAGCCACTTCGACTCGAGCAGGATCGGCGGCGACAGTGTCAGGATGTGCGGGTTCTCCCGACCCAACATGTGCGGGATGCACGCCTGCGAGACGGCGTACGTGCCGCGGACGTTGATGCCATTCATCAGGTCGAACCGCTTGAGCGGCACCTCGGTGATGGAGCCGAGGTTTATCGCGGAGGCATTGTTCACGCAGACATCGATGCCCCCGAACTGCGCAACTGCCTGCGCCACTGCGGATTCCACCGATTCGCCGTCGCGGACGTCGCCGAGGATGGGCAGTGCCTGACCGCCGGCAGCCTCGATCTCCTTGGCCGCCGTGTAGATGGTGCCCTCGAGCTTGGGGTGCGGTTCGGCGGTCTTGGCGACCAGCGCGACGTTGGCGCCGTCGGCGGCGACCCGCTTGGCGATCGCCAGTCCGATACCGCGGCTGGCACCGGAGATGAACATGGTCTTCCCAGTGAGCGACATGCGCCCACCCTAGGACGCCAGGATGTCCGCAGTGACGGCCTCGGTGAGACGAATCAGATCGGCAGGTGACAGGGCCACCTCCAGGCCTCGTCTGCCCGCGCTGCACAACACGCGGTCCCAGCCAAGGACGGAGGCGTCGATGACGGTTGGCAGCGGCTTGCGTTGACCCAACGGCGAGATGCCCCCAAGCACGTAACCGGTGGACCGCTCGGCCGAGGCGCGATCGGCCATCTCGGCCTTCGGCACGCCCAGCGCGGCCGCGGCGGCCTTCAGTGACAGCTTGTGGGGCACCGGCAGGACGGCGACGGCCAGCCCCTTCGGCACCGCGATGACCAGTGTCTTGCAGATCTGGTCGGCGGATGCACCCACGCTTGCGGCCAATTCGGTGACGGCTTCGTCCCCGAAGGACTCGTTGCGCGGGTCGTGCTGATAGCGCAGCACCTCGTGCGGAACACCCGCGCTCACCAGGGCGGCGATTGCCGGGGTCGCTGCACGGGCCATCGGGCCACGATAGCGACGGCAACCGGGGAACACTGCTCCCGCGCCCGCTGTTGAACTGGTCCGATGGGCGTCGGCCGACGACTGCGTCGGCCTCAGCCTCTAAGATCTAAGGGAAGGTGACACCTTGGTGGCAACGGCCTGCCTAGAACGACCGGTGGATTTGCCGGAAACGTTCTTCGGTGCAGCGACAGAAGGGACGGTGTCGACTCAGATGACCGATCTCGACGGGTCAGCGCCCGCCGCGGCCGAAGAGCCAGCCGTAGAGACCGACGCGGAGCTGACAGCTCGGTTCGAACGAGATGCCATTCCGCTGCTGGATCAGCTGTACGGCGGCGCGCTGCGCATGACCCGCAACCCGGCGGACGCCGAGGACCTGCTCCAAGAGACGATGGTCAAGGCGTATTCGGGGTTCCGCTCGTTCCGTGCCGGTACCAATCTCAAGGCGTGGCTGTACCGGATTCTGACCAACACCTACATCAACAGCTACCGCAAGAAGCAGCGTCAGCCCGCGGAGTATCCCACCGAGGAGATCACCGACTGGCAGTTGGCGGCCAATGCCCAGCACACGTCGACGGGCCTGCGGTCTGCCGAGGTAGAGGCGATGGAGGCCCTGCCCGACACCGAGATCAAGGCTGCCCTGCAAGCACTGCCCGAGGAATTTCGGATGGCGGTGTACTACGCCGACGTCGAAGGCTTCCCGTACAAGGAGATCGCCCAAATCATGGATACTCCCATCGGGACGGTGATGTCCCGACTGCACCGCGGTCGCAAGCAGCTTCGTGAACTGCTCGCCGACGTTGCGCGGGATCGCGGCTTCATCCGAGGTCCGCGTCTCGACGAGCCCGAAGAGGTGTCCTCGTGACCGACGATTTCTCCCGCCAGGAAGAGCACACGTTCCGGCCGCCGGTGGGCCCCGTTGACCCCAATCATCCCGAGTGCGCTTCAGTGATTGCCGAGGTATGGACGCTGCTCGACGGTGAGTGCACCATCGAGACCAGGGACAAGCTGAAGCATCACCTCGAGGAATGCCCGACGTGCTTGCGGCAGTACGGGGTCGAGGAGCGGGTCAAGCGACTGATCGCCACGAAGTGCAGCGGCGACAAGGCGCCCGACTCCCTGCGGGCGCGGCTGCGCATCGAGATCAGCCGCACCACCATCATCCGCGGCGGCTAGCGCACCGACTTCGAGCCGGCGTTGGGGCGCTTGCCGTGGTTCGCCTTCGTGTGCTTGCGGTCACGCTTCTTACGACCACGCTTGGCCATGATGGTCCTCCATTGAGTCAATTGCTTACACAGGAGTATCTCACGCTCGCGCCACTGCAATCCAATCCCGGCCGTGTGGTTCGATAGACCCGCAGGCACCGCGTTGTGCAGTCCCGACAGGCGGCTCTAGAAGACGAGTGGGGTGAAGATGGCCGAGGATGTTCGCGCCGAGATCGTGGCCAGTGTGCTCGAGGTCGTGGTGAGCGAAGGCGATCACATCGGCGAGGGGGACACCGTCGTGCTTCTTGAGTCGATGAAGATGGAGATCCCGGTGCTCGCTGAAGTCGCAGGAACGGTGACCACGGTCAGCGTCTCCGTCGGTGACGTCATCCAGGCCGGCGATCTCATCGCCGTGATCACCTAGGGCGCCGGCGCCCCAAGGCCGAGCCAAACCGCAGCGAATGTCGACCCTCGGTGACCTGCTCGCCGAGCACACCATGCTGCCCGGCACTGCCGTGGACCACCTGCACGCAGTGGTGGGGGAATGGCAACTGCTCGCCGACCTGTCCTTCGGCGACTATCTCATGTGGGTCCACCACGACGACGGTTCGCTGGTGTGCGTCGCGCAGGTCCGCCCCAACACCGCTCCGACGGTGCTGTTGGCCGACGCAGTCGGGACCGTCAACACCGCAAGCGACATGCCGGTCGTCGTCGCGGCATTTCAGTCCGGGCACATCGGTCGCGAAAGTGATGCGGGACAAGATCATTCGCCCGAGGGTCAGTGGCTCAACGTCGAAGCCATCCCCGTCCGGCACAGCAATCAGGTGGTGGCCGTCCTCACCCACCAGACGGCGCTGGCGGACCGCCGCAAGGCCAGCCCGTTGGAGCGCGCGTACCTCGACTGCGCCGGTGCACTCCTGCACATGCTGTCCGAGGGCACCTTCCCCAACGTCGGCGACCTGGCCATGTCACGTTCGAGCCCGCGCGTCGGCGACGGATTCATCCGGCTCGACGGCGGTGGTGAGATCAGCTTCGCCAGCCCCAACGCCATTTCGGCCTATCACCGGATGGGGCTCAACGCCGAGCTGGAGGGCCACAACCTCGTCTCCGTGACGCGTCAGCTCATCTCGGACCCGTTCGAGGCGCAGGAGCTGGCGAACCACGTGCGTGATTCGCTTGCGGGCGGGTCGAGCATGCGGATGGAAGTCGACGCCGGGGGAGCCGCGGTGCTGCTGCGCAC
>NZ_JBOGDD010000483.1:0-3878 GCF_050701675.1 Mycobacterium sp.
GCCAGATCCAGATCGCGCGCCTCACCGCCGCCGAGGACCAGAACCCTCAGCGGCAGCTCGCGGGCCGCCTCGAGGCTCACCGGGTCCGCGATGACGTCCGACACCGAACCGAGCCGGGCGGCCTCGATCAGGTCGGCGTCGGGGGGCATCAACACGGCGACCGCCCCGAGACGCGACAAGGCGGCGATTGCGACGAGCGCACTTGGCCTGGTCTCCATGAGCACGCCGACGTGGGCACCCTGCCGCACGCCGACGTCGATGAGGCCGCGAACCACGTTGTTGATGCGGCGGTCCACCGCTTCATAGGTGTGCACGCGACCGTCGAACAGAAGGAATTCGCCGTCCGGAGTCGCGCGTGCCTGCTCGCTCATGATGCGACCGAGCGAGATGCGCGTGTGATCGTTGATCTGGCCCAGCCGTGCCAACCGCGGCAGCGTGCGGGCGGTTTCGACGACGAGTGCGCGGGCCGACTTGTTGGCCGCCACGAACGCGCCTGCCGCGGAGCGGGCCACGCCGAACGTCATCTCCGCGGCGGCACCCGCGCCGTGCGCGATGCGCGACCCCAGCGGCACGCCGGTCTCGTTGTTCTGCTCGGGCTGCAGCGCCATGGGCACGACGTCGGCGGGCATCTCGCCGTCACCGGCGATCCACTTCACCCACGCCGCGACCGTCGGCCAGGTCTGCGTGGCCGCCTTGGATCCGACGACGAGGCCGAAATGCCCTGTGCGAATGAGATATTCGTAGACGTCAGCCTGAGGTGATGCGCGCTTGATGCCGCGGACCGAGGCGGGCTGGCCGATATCGTCGACCTCGCCGACGACCGCAAGCACGGGGCAGTCGATATCGCTGAGCGTGACCAGGTCGCCACGGATGGCGAACCCGCCGCTCATCATGCGGTTGTGGGCGATGAACTGCTTGAGGAGCTCCGCGATCGCTGGTCCCGACCAGGCGATCCAGCCATCGGAGGCGAGGAACCGGCGCTGCTGCTCACGCGGGAGCAGGGCGTCGCGGTCGTGCAACTGGCGCACGAAGTCCAGCCGCGACTGCGCGGTCTTGATGGGGTCGAGCATCTGGAAGCCCGTGCGGGCCAGCCAGCCGGGGATGTCGATGCGGCTGAAGACGTGGTCGGCCATGAAGTCGGCGGCTCCGACGGCAAGTCCTGCGGGCAGGTTCATCGGGAGCGCGGCGAGAGTGTCGACGGGCGAACCGAACCCGATGATGCTCGCCAGGTCCTTGGACCGCCGGTAGGCCGCCGTCTGATAGGCGAACATGCCACCCTGCGAGTAGCCGGCGAGGTGGACGTCTCGGCCGGTGACCTTCTTCACCGTGTCGATCGCCTCGCTCAGCGCGACGACGTGGTCGGCGAGGTTGCGCTGCATGCCGCCCTCGACCTGATCGGGCGAGCCGAAGTCGATGACCCACGGATCGATCCCCGCCGCGTGAAGGATGCCGACCGCGCCGTCGTTGCGGGTGACGTCCCACATGTCGGCCGACATCATCATCGGGTGCACCATCAGCACCGGCGGGCCCGCCGGCTTCGCTCCTGGCCTGGTGTCGGGTGGGAAGTACCGCCGCAACCGGTACATCGGCACGCTCTCGACGATCTGGAACGGTGACGGCACGGCACCGGTCTCGAGGCCGCCGTAGCGCAGCACCTCCAGCCCGTTCTGCGCGGTCGCCACCAACCGTCCCACCGGGCCGGTGATCGCCGAAAGGTCCACCACGTTGCTCCCCTTTCGCACGACGAGTGAATCCCCCGATCCGACGCCATCATGGCACAGCGCCATTCGGGCTCCACCGTGATCAGCCCCTATGATCGGCGCCTGATGGCGAACCTGATCAACCTCGAACGCGCGACCGTCGGTTACGGCACTCGCACCCTGCTCGACGGCGTGAGCCTCGGCGTCGACGAGGGCGAGGCGATTGGCGTCGTCGGCCGCAACGGCGACGGCAAGACCACCCTGCTGCAGATCCTGACGGCGACCCGGCCCCCCGACTCCGGCCGCGTGACCCACACGTCGGGGCTGTCCGTCGGCTACCTGCACCAGTCCGACGACTTCCATCCCGACGCAACCGTGCGGGACGTCATCGTGGACGGCAGGGCCGACCACATCTGGGCGGCCGACGCGGAGACCCGGTCGGTGGTGGAGAACCTGCTGACCGACGTGGCGCTCGACCGCGAGGTGAACAACCTCAGTGGCGGTGAGCGACGCCGTGTCGCGCTGGCCGCGATCCTGCTCGCGGGCCATGACGTCCTGGTGCTCGACGAACCGACCAACCACCTCGACGTCGAGATCATCGGGTGGCTGGCTGGACACCTCTCGAAGCAGACCGCCAAGACGCTGGTGGTGGTCAGCCACGACCGGTGGTTCCTGGACGCGGTGTGCACGCGCATCTGGGAGGTGCACGGCGGCGCCGTCGACGCCTACGAGGGTGGTTACGCGGCGTACGTGCTCGCCAGGGCGGAACGTAGCCGGGTGGCCGCGGGCACCGAGGCCCGTCGCCGCAACCTGATGCGCAAGGAGCTGGCGTGGTTGCGGCGGGGGCCGCCCGCACGGACGTCGAAGCCGAAGTTCCGCATCCAGGCCGCCAACGACCTGATCGCCAACGAGCCGGAGCCACGGGATTCGCTGGCCCTGCAACGCTTTGCGACGGCGCGTCTTGGCAAGGACGTCTTCGACCTCCACCGCGTGTCACTCGAGGCGGGCGAGAAGCTGATCCTCGACAAGCTGGACTGGTCGATCGGGCCGGGCGTGCGCATCGGGCTGGTCGGCGTCAACGGCACCGGGAAGACGTCGGTGCTGAAGCTACTGACCGGGGAGCTGCCACCAACGTCGGGCACCGTCAAGCGCGGAAAGACGCTCAGAATCGGCTATCTCAGTCAGGCGCTGGTCGAGATCGACGGCAACGAGCGCGTCCTCGACGCCGTCGAGAACGCCAAGCGGATCACCGAGCTCGCGGGCGGCAAAGAGGTCAGCACGGCCACCCTGCTCGAGGACTTCGGGTTCACGGGCGACAAGCTGACGACGCGGCTGTCCGAGCTGTCCGGCGGTGAGCGACGCCGGTTCCAGTTCCTACGGCTGTTGCTCGACGAACCCAATGTGCTGCTGCTCGACGAGCCGACCAACGACCTGGACATCGACACTCTGAACGTGATCGAGGACTACCTGGACGGCTGGCCGGGCACGCTGATCGTCGTCACCCACGATCGCTACTTCCTCGAACGCGTCAGCGACGTGACGTACGCACTGCCCGGTGGCGGCCGCTGCGTGCTCCTGCCCGGCGGAATCGAGCAGTATCTGGCCGAGCGGCCCACCGCCAACGGCACCTCGGCGACCCGTCCGAACGATCGCACCGAGACGGCGTCGGCGCGCGAGCGCAAGGCGGGAAAGCAGTTGTCCCGCATCGAAAGTCAACTTCGCAAGCTCGACGATCAGATCGCGAAGCTACACCACACCATGGCCGACGCCGTCGCCGACCACATGCGGCTCGGGGAATTGAACGCCGAACTGAGCGAGATGGTCGAACGCAAGGAGTCCCTCGAGGAGGAGTGGCTCTCGCTGGCGGAGGACTAGCGCCAGCCGACGGTCGACGGAATCGACCCGTCCTCGACCGCAGCGGCCAGGTGACGATGATCGTGCTCGTTCTGGTCCGCATACGCCGAAGCAAAGTCGACGAGGGCGGTCTCCACGCGGTCACCGGTACCCAGATAGTCGGCGATCGCGGCGGCGTCGCCACTGCGGGCGTGCGCACGCGCCAGCACTTGACCGCACATCCCGGCGAAGTCGGACAATCGGTCGGCGATGGTCTCCCCCTTGGGGATTACCTTGCCGTCGCGGAACTGTCGGACGTAGTAGTCGTTCCCCTCAATGCTGGTC
>NZ_JBOGDD010000484.1:0-8295 GCF_050701675.1 Mycobacterium sp.
GACCCCAGCTGGACGGTCCGACAACCTGCAGCGACCCTCTGGTATCACCCGCACCCGCACGGCGAAACCGAAAAGCACGTCTACCGCGGGCTCGCCGGCCTGTTCATCGTGGACGACGACGATCCAGCCGTCGAACTGCCCCACGACTACGGCGTCGACGACATTCCGCTGATCATCCAGGACCGCCGCTTCACTCCGGCAGGCGCGCTTGATGAGTCCGATTCGACGGACGTTGGCCTCCTTGGCGACACGATCGTCACCAATGGCATTGCGGGCGCCTATCTTCCGGTCTGGTCGGAGCGTGTCCGGCTCCGTATCCTCAACGGTTCCGGGGGCCGGCTGTACAACTTGGGCTTCGGGGACGACCGTGCGTTCGACGTGATCGCCAGCGACGGCGGCCTGCTAGCCGCGCCGGTGAGGATGAGCCGCATTCAGTTGAGTCCCGGTGAGCGGGTCGAGATCGTCGTGGACATGCGATCTGGAGGCCAGATCCCACTGCGGTCGTTTCCCATGGCGGACGGCGCCGGATTGAGCCGGGCCGACGCGGCGCGATTCGGGATGAACGACACATTCGACATTCTCGACTTGCACCCCGGCCGGACGTTGCGATCGAGCGCTGCCGTTGCGGCAAGGCTGGCGGCGCTCTCTGCTCCCGACACTTCTCGAGCGCACCCGGAGAGGTCGTTCGACCTGCAATGGTTCATGATCAACCAGCGCCGCATGGACATGAACCGCATCGACTTCCATGCCACCGTCGACACGGACGAGATCTGGACGCTGCGAAATGTCGACAATTGGCCACACAACTTCCACGTGCACGACGCTCAGTTCCGGATCGTCGACATCGACGGATCGCCTCCGCCCCCCGAACTCGCAGGATACAAAGACACGGTGTACGCCCCTCCGGGACAACGGATTCAGCTCGCCATCCGATTCTCCGACTACACAGACCCGACCTACCCGTACATGTATCACTGCCACCTCGCGATGCACGAGGATCGGGGAATGATGGGCCAGTTCCTCGTGCTCGCACCCGGCGAAGAGCCCGTTCCGATGCACATGGACATGTCCGCCGGCGAAGCACCGTCGCAGGCCGGCCAGGATCACTCCGTGCGCTGATACCCGTAGACGGCGAGCTGAACCCTGTTCTCGGTACCGGTCTTGTCCATCAGGTTAGCGATGTGCGTCTTCACCGTCGTGACGCCGAGATGCAACTGACCGGCGATCTCTTGGTTGGACAAGCCATCGACTACCAACGGCAGCACTTCCAGCTCGCGTGGAGTCAACGGCACTGGGGCCGCGGTCGAGTCGTCGGCGAGTTTGGCCTCCACGGCCCGGGCGGTCAACCGTCGCAACAAGTGTGGCGACAGTGTGAAGTTACCGTCGACTGCCCGACGAATGGCGTCAATGAGCTCGACCGGACTCGTGTCCTTCACCAGGAATCCCGCGGCGCCGGCCGCTAGCGCTGGGTAGAGATGCTCGTCGTCGTCGAATGTCGTGAGCGCCAATACCTTCGACGCCGGCCGGTTGGACATCACGAGGCGGGTGGCTTCGATGCCGTCCAGTCCGGGCATCCGCAGATCCATCAGGATGACGTCTGGAGAGAGTTCAGCGGCAGATCGGACCGCCTGAGCGCCGTCTGCGGCCTCGCCGACCACGTCGAGGTCGACGGTGGACTCGCACAGCATGCGCAGCCCAGCCCGTACCAGCCTTTGGTCATCGACGATCAGCACCCGGATTCCGGTCACCGCGGTACCCCCTCCAAGAGGGTCGCGGATTCGGGCAGCCACGCGTCGACCACCCAATCTCGCTCGATTCGTCGGACGTCGAACTGGCCGCCGATGAGGTCCAGCCGCTCCGCCATTCCAATCATTCCGTGACCCTCGGCATTCGGCGACGATCCCGGCACGTACGCACTACTGACGCGAACGGCCACGCCGTTGTCTCGTCGACCAATGCTCAGGTCGACGGGACCCGCTGCATCGGCGTGCTTCATCGCATTCGTGAGTGCTTCCTGTGTCACACGCAACAGGGTGAGCCGCGCGATCGCGTCCAATCCGACGATCTCGCGATCGATGTGGGCCGCGACGGTGAATCCCGCGGCGCGGGTCCGCGCGACCGCTGCATCGATCTCGATCCACACCGCCTCAGGTTCGATCATCGCGACCTCGCTCAGGGCCGGATCGCGCAGGGCGTCCTGCAGGCGACGGATGTCGGCGAGCGCGTCGGCGGCCGTGCAGTGCACGTCGTTGAGCACCGTAGCTACGCGCGGGTCCACACCGTCGAGGACGTGCTCAGCGACGCCGACGCGAAGCACGATTGACGCCATGTGATGGGCGACGAGATCGTGCAACTCTCGCGCCATCGCAGTGCGCTCTTCCGAGCGTACGGCGGATTCCGCTGCCGTTCTGCGCAATTCGGAATCGGCGGCGCGCTCCCGGTAGGTGGCGGCAAGGCGTTTCTGACCCCGGAGGTAGAGACCGAGGAGAATCGGCATGCCGACAGCGGCCACGATGGCAGCAGCGTTTGCGGCGGTCCAGAGCGACGTGTGATCGTCAAACCAATTGCCCAGCAGGAGCGCGGCAAACCAGCACGCGGCCGTCGCCGCGATGACCCGGTTGCGGTCGCTGCGCGCGGCCACATCAGCCACCGCCAGAGCCCCCAGGTACGGAACCCAGCCGGACAGCCCCCACGCCTCTGCGGCGAACATCGGCACCGCCAGTGCGGACAATACGAGCGATGCCGGAACGGGCCACCGCCAGCCGACGGCGAAAGCAACAGCCGCGCTGCACGACAGGGCCCAGTACACGGTCGAGACCTCGAACTGCGCAGGGAACCTGCTCGCCGTCAGCATCATGGGCACCAGCAGCAACGGTGCCAATCGAAGTGCCAAGCCAACCGACGGATGGCGAGATGGGACGGACTGCATCCCTTCACCGTAACCGCCACCCTGGATTGGCAATCGTCGTTGACGTCGCGCAGACCGCCAATCGCGAGACGTTCCCACCACCCCGGTGTCACACTCGAATTGACGGGGAGGTCACAGCATGAAGTCCACGGGTACCGCTGTCGTCGATGCCGCGATCGCGCCACGGGAGAACGGGGCGCCGCCGCCATACGTCGCACTCGAAGACGTCGATCTGGGCAGGCTCGAGTTCTGGGACCTCGACGACGACCTGCGCGACGGCGCGTTCGCCACGCTGCGCCGAGAGAGTCCACTGTCCTTTCACGACACCCCCGAACTCGCGGGATTCGCCTCGGGGGCTGGACATTGGGCGCTCACCACGTTCGCGGACGTCCACCACGCCAGTAGGCATCCGGACGTGTTCAGTTCGAGCCCGACCAGTACGTCGCTCAACGAGGTCCCACCCGAGATCTCGGAGTTCCTCGGCTCGATGATCACGTTGGACGATCCGCGCCACCTGCGCCTGCGGACCATCGTCAACCGTGCATTCACTCCCAAGGTTCTGGCCCGCATAGAGCAGAGCGTTCGCGACCGGGCTCGACGTCTGGTGGCCGGCATGGTGGCCGACCATCCCGATGGTCGAGCGGATTTCGTGGCCAGTGTCGCGGCGCCGCTGCCGCTGCAGATCATCTGCGACATGATGGGCATCCCGGAATCGGATCACGGAGACGTGTTCCACTGGACCACTGTGCTGATGGGGGTCGGCGACGATGAGGCATCCGGAGATTTCGACGACGTCGTAAGGGTCGCAACCGAACTCGCCTCCTACGGCATCGAACTCGCCGAAGACCGAAGAGCCCATCCCGGCGATGATCTGACGACCAATCTGGTGACGGCCGAGGTCGATGGAGAGCGCTTGACGTCCAGCGAGATCGCCTCGTTCTTCATCCTGCTCACCGCCGCGGGCAATGAGACCACCCGCAACGCCATCAGTCATGGGTTGGTCTCGTTGACCCGCTATCCCGACGAGCGCCGGACGTGGTGGGCCGACTTCGACGGGGTCGCCGCCACCGCGGTCGAGGAGATCGTGCGATGGGGTTCACCGATCATCTTCATGCGCCGCACCCTCACCAGGGACATCGAGATGAGGGGAACGCCGATGAAAGCCGGCGACAAGGTATCGATGTGGTATTGCTCGGCCAACCGCGACGAGGATGTCTTCGCCGACCCGTGGAGGTTCGACGTACTTCGTAACCCCAACCCGCAGATCGGCTTTGGCGCCGGCGGAGCACACTTCTGCCTCGGCGCCAACCTGGCTCGTCGGGAGATCAGGCTGGCCTTCGAAGAACTGCACCGGCACATTCCAGACATAGCGGCCATCGAAGAGCCGGCCATCCTGCGCTCGTCGTTCGTGCACGGCATCAAACGTCTGCCGGTGGCCTGGACCCCACCCGGGCTGGGCATGCGGTAACGCCAGCCCGTAGACACCCGGGCGCGGCCGTCCTGCGTCACCCGTCGTCGCCCCAAGGTGGGGAAGGACACACCGCAAAGCCGTGACCAATGGGGCTCGTGCAACCCATGAGACTCCTGGGACGGCGCCGTCCCGACACACGCTCCCAGCGTGCGCGTCGCGCGATCCACTGTCGCCGCCGTGCCCTATCTTGGACCGTCCGACGTATGACGCAGCCGAGGAGGGAACCAGGTGGACGACAACGCAGCGATGTCGGCTGCCGACCTGCTCGAACTCAATCGCGACATCCAGGGCTCACCCACGATCCGATTGTTGGCCACGCTCAACATGGGCTTTCACGCCACGCTGATGGAACGCCACCTCAGCGGTGGCGTGATCCCCGAGACCGAGCTGGTGGTGCGGCTCGAACGCGACCTCGACGAGCTGGGCAGGCCCGGTGGCGAGCAATCCGGCCTCGCCCTGATCAAGTCGTGGGCCAGCCAGGGCTGGCTGCACCGCGTCGCCGACCAGCGCGCGGGCATCGAACGCAACCTCTGCTACCTGACTCAGGACGCGCGTCGGGCGCTGGACTTCCTGCGCAGCATGCGCCGCCAGGACACCATTGCCACCGGCGGCTCCATCAACGGCATCGCCTCGCGCCTGCGGCAGATCGCCCTGCGCGTAGACAACGACCCCGACCGAATCCGCGCAGGCATCGAAGCCGAGATCGCGGCATTGCGCGCCGAGCTGGACGAACTCGCCAGGGGGCTCGAGGACGGTGTCGAGGACCGTGCTCAACCCGACGTCGATCTGACCGACACATACGACGAAGCCCGCGCGATCGCCCTGCAGATGGAACGGCTGATCACCGACATCGGCCAGTACGGCACGATGATCGAGCAGGCCACCGCCGCTCTCGACGAACCGATCGACACCAACGTCGAATACCGCGACCGGCAGCGTCAGATGTACGCCGACTATCAAGCCGCTTGGGACTCGCAGGGCCGGGACTCGCATCGGGCCTTCCTGCGCATGATCAACGATCCCGATCAGCGCGCCGAGTTCGAGGCCGACGTCGCCGCGGTCGCCGAGGCGCTGCCCGCGCTGGACCCGGCGCTGCGCCGGGTGATGGCCGGATTCTTCGAGCTAGTGGGCCAGCAGATCGACGAGGTGGAACGCATCCAGCAGCGGTGCGCGCAGCGGGTCAAGAGATTCACCGCGTTCGGCACGTTGGAACAGAGCCGCGGCGTGGCCCGTCAGCTCAACGAGGCCATCGGCGCCGCCCGCGCCCTGCTGAAGACGTCCCTGACCGACTCACGCCTCGACCTCGAACTCCCCCTCGCACGGCACGCCATCAGCTCGGTCGGCGCCCTGAGCTTCCGGATCGGCGACCTGTCCAATCCGAAGCCCGCCCACGCCGCCGACGGGGACGTCGACCTGTCGAGCTTCGCCGCACTGACCACACAGGTCGATGCGCCAGCGATGTCCGAGCTGATCAACACGGCAATCGCGGGTGGACCGCTCTCCTTGCCGGAGGCCGTGGAGATGCTCTCCACCGAAGGGCACGGGGCGTACCTGGGTCACGTCATCGTGCTGTGGTCCTGGGCGCTCAAACAACCCTTGCCCGACGACATTGCCGCACGGGCGTCCAAGTCGGTCACCGTCCGGTTCCAGTCCCTGGACGGGCGTGACCGTGAGATGGAGGTCCCGCACCTGATGTTCACCGAACCGATCTCCAGCCTGCTGGGAGCCGCCTCGTGACGACAGAGCAGTCCGTCGACTACGCGGGATTCTCCGCACTGCCCCAGGTCGATCAAACGGCCCGCAGCCCGCAGGGGCGCAGGCCCCGGTTCGACGGCGACGTCAGCGAACTTCCCGACCGCGCGTGCTGGGCACTGCAGCAGCTGCTGACCCGCCGCTACGTCAGCGCCGAAGCCGACCGCGACCTCTACACCTGGGTGGTGGAGTACCGCGGGCAACTGTCCGTGCGACTGTCCGAGCTCGATCTGCTGCTCCGCATCGTCGACGGCGCGGAAGTCGCCTTCGTAGAGCAGGCCCGCTACGAATCGGCAAGGGGCGCAAAGCTCTTGCGCCGCGAGCCGCTTGGCACCTATGACTCGATTCTGGCACTGCACCTGGCGCAGATGATGCGCGCCTCCGGCGACCAGACCGTCCTGATCAGCCGCGACGAAGTGCACGGACTGTTCTCCGGGGTGCTCAACGACGTCGACCGCGACGTCGTCACCTTCACGGCCAGGATCGACGCGGCCATCGCCCGGCTCGCCTCCCTGGAGATCCTGCGCAAGAGCCGCGACGACGAGGACAGCTACACCGTCAGCCCGGTGATCAACGCCGTGATGACGGCTTCGGTGATCACCGAGTTACAGCAGCAGTTCGAACTGCTGCGGAGCGGCGGCGACCCACCGGACCAGGACGAACAGGAGGTCGCACTAGATGGCTGAACAATTCCACCTGTCGCGCTTGCAGGTCATCAATTGGGGCGTGTTCGACGGGTATCACACCATCCCGTTCAGTGCGGGCGGAGCGCTGATCGCCGGCGCGTCCGGCAGCGGCAAATCCTCACTCCTGGATGCAATTTCGCTCGGATTTCTACCTTTCAACCGGCGTAACTTCAACGCCTCCGGCGACAACTCGGCGGCCGGCTCCAGCGCAGGCCGCCGCACCGTCGACAAGTACGTGCGCGGCGCCTGGGGGCAACGCAGCGACGCCGGTGCCAGCAAGGTCATGTACCTGCGCGGCGAAGGCGCCGCATGGTCAGCGGTGGCCGTCACCTACGCCAGCAACACCGGGCGAACCATCACCGGCCTGGTGCTCAAATGGCTCACCGGTGAGTCCCGCTCGGACTCCTCGAGCCGATTCGTCCTGGCCGACGGCGACCGCGACATCGAGGACGTCTGCAACCGGTGGGCATCCGGGCGCTTCGACGGCAACGTGTTCAAGGACGACTGGCGGTTCTCCACCAAGGTGGAGTCGCAGTACCTCGCCCAGCTGTACGCGAGCATCGGCATCCGCGCCTCCGATGCCGCTCAGCAGCTTCTCGGCAAGGCGAAGTCGCTGAAAAGCGTTGGCGGACTCGAGCAGTTCGTCCGTGAGTTCATGCTCGACGAGCCAAGTAGCCTGACGCGGCTGCCCGATGCGCTCAAGCAGATCGACCCGCTGGTCGACGCCCGCGAGCTGCTGGCCGTCGCGCAACGCAAGCGCAAGATCCTCGGCGACATCGAGAAGATCCAACAGCGTTACGCCTCCGAGTCCTCCGACCTTGGCATCATCGATCTGGTGGATCAGCCGATGGTCCGGGCATACACCGATCACGTCCGGCTGGCGCAGTGCCCGGCTCAGATAGATTCACTCGACGCCACCATCGACCAGCTCGGCAACGAGTACGAGGACGTGACCCGTCAGCTCAATCTCGCGAAGGCCGAAGGGGATTCACTCAACGCACAGATCAGCGGATCGAGTGCGAGCGTCGGGCCGTTGCAGTCGCAGGTGGCAGGCGCCGAAGCGCAGGCCGAAGAGGTATCACGGCGCCGGGCCGCCTATGAGTCGATGATCACCGCACAGAGCCTCGACGTCCCGGACACCGCCGACGAGTTCTGGAATCTGCGTGAGGAACTCAGCACTGCCGCCACTGAACTGCTGGCCAAGCTCGACCGCGGCAGGGAAGCGTCCACCGATGCCGAGTACGCGCAGAAGGTCGCTCGGATCGCCCGCGACGACGCAGCGAAGGAGCTGCGCCGCGTCGAGCACGTCGGGTCGGCCCTTCCGGAGTTCGCGATCACGATGCGCGAACACATCTGCGCCGCAGTCGGTGTCGACGCGAGCAAGCTGCCCTACATCGCCGAGCTGATGGACCTCAGGCCGGAGCAGAGCCGGTGGCGGGTCGCGGTGGAGAAGGTGCTGCGCGGGGTGGGTCTACGGC
>NZ_JBOGDD010000485.1:0-1945 GCF_050701675.1 Mycobacterium sp.
GCTCAAGATGGTCAGCCTGCGCGGGACGCCGCAGAGTTTTTATCGCACCACCCCGATGATCAACAGCGACTCGGGCGACGAATTGATCGTCACCATGATGGTCAACGGCTCGGGCATGCTCGTCCAAGACGGCCGGACGGCTCCACTTGGACCCGGCGAATTCACGCTTGTCGAGAGCAGCAGGCCGTACACGATGGTGTTCCGCGGACCGGCGCGCATCATCGACTTCACGTGGCGCCGGGAGAATGTCAATCTGAGCGAGTGCGAATCATATGAGGCGACGGCCCGAACAATAGGTTCGGATGTGCCGATGGGTCGGCTGCTCTCTCCCATGCTGTTAGACCTCTATCGCGTGGGTGGGGGAATGTCCGAATCCGGCGCCGTCCGGCTTTCCACCGGTATCGCCGACCTAGTTGTCACCGCGGCGCTGGAGCTGAGCCGACCGACCAGCGCCGAGCAACTGTCGCGTCGCCAGTTCGACGACATCATCCGTTTCATCGAACGCAATCTCGAGAATCCCGAACTCACCGCGGAATTGATTGCCGACGCGTTCTTCGTCTCCCCGCGCACGCTGCATCGCGTGTTCGCGCGCCACGGGAAGTCAGTCGCCACTGTCATTCGCGAGATGCGCCTGGAGGCATGTCGACACATGATGCTGTCGCCGGTCGATCGCGGCAGATCCATCAGCTTCATCGCCAGCCAGTTCTGCTTCTCGAGCCTCCAGGTGTTCAGCAGAGCGTTCGCCGCCCAGTACGGCACTCCGCCGAAGGTCTACCGCCACCTCCATCAGTAGAGGTCTCCGCGCCCGCGGACAACGCCACCGCGTATGAGCGATGTGGCCGAGATTGCTAACAGTCCTGTCTTTCACGGTCAAGCCGATCCTTTGAGCGCTGCTTACGCTGCTTCACACGGATCGGCATGGCTCGAACCAGCCGGCTTCCTGAGCAGAGTTGGAGTTGGCAACAGCACGAGTTCATGTTTGGTCCCAATTGCTAAAGGGTGCAGAAGTATTCGGTCATCGCAGCCCTGAAACCGATCGACCACGGAAGTAGAGATGGACACCAACACTGGAGCGTTCGACGCTGACGTGATCGTTGTCGGTGCCGGGTTCGCGGGCGCCACCGCGGCGCGTGATCTGGCAGAACGAGGGCACTCGGTCTTGATCCTCGAAGGCCGGAATCGGATGGGCGGCCGAGCGTACTACCGGCCCTTCGTCGGGACCGCAATGATGCTCGAGATGGGTGGAACGTGGGTCAACCCCCGGTACCAACCCCACATCGCGGCCGAACTATCGCGCTACGACACCGACACCTTCCGCAGCCCAACACCGTCCGAGTACGCCTGGGGCCTGGACGGCGAGGTCATCCGATCGACGATTCCGTTGCCGTCCTCGGAATGGCCGCATCTGGAGCGTGTGCTCGTCGGTATCGCCCACGCGGCCCAGCGCGTGCGATTCCTCAAAGCCCCCATGGGGCAGCCCGGACTCGAGGACCTCGACGTTCCGCTCAGTGAGTGGCTGGATGGTTTCGCGCTGCCCCCGCGGGCACGGGACTTCGTCATGGCGTGGCCCAGCTTCTACATGGGGGTGGATCCCTCTGAGGTTTCGGCACTTCACTTCCTCACATGGACAGCGGGTTTCGACAACAGTGCTGTTGCATACCTGACCGAGCTCACCGACAAAGTGTCAGGTGGCACGGTCGGTCTGGTTGAGAAGATGATCACCGAGTCCGGCGCCCATGTTCGCCTTGACACCAACGCCGTTGCGGTAACGCAGGATACGGATACGGCCCGAGTGCGGACCGGGGCCGGCGAGGAACTGCGAGCCCGCGGCGTCGTCGTCACCGCTCCGGTCAACACCTGGCACGCCATCGACTTCGAACCCGCCCTGACCGGTGCCTACGCGGCGATGGCGGACGAGGGGCAGCCCGCCCACACGGTCAAGGTC
>NZ_JBOGDD010000486.1:0-5888 GCF_050701675.1 Mycobacterium sp.
GTCAGGGGCAGGGTGTCGAGGACGACGATGGCGGTGGGGACCATGTAGGTGGGGAGTCGTTGGGTTAGTGCGGTGCGGATGGCTGTTGGATCGAGTGTTCCGGTGGTTGTTTCGGTGAGGTAGGCGACGAGGCGTTTGTCGCCGGGGCGGTCTTCGCGGGCGATGACCGCGGCCTGCTCGACGCCGTCGATCTCGGTGAGGGCGGCGTGGATTTCGCCGAGTTCGATGCGGTAGCCGCGGATCTTGACCTGTTCATCGGCGCGGCCGAGGTAGTGCAGTTGCCCGTCAGCACCCCAGCGGACCAGGTCCCCGGTGCGGTACATCCGGGTCCCGGGCGTCCCGAACGGGCAGACGACGAACCGGGAGGCGGTCAAACTGGTTCGGCGCCAGTAGCCGACTCCGACGCCGCGGCCGGCGACGTAGAGTTCGCCGAGTACTCCGGGGGGTGTGGGTTGGAGCCAGCCGTCGAGGACGAATAGTGCTGCTCCGGGTACGGGTGTGCCGATCGGCACCGGCCCCGTCGTGGGGGTGAGTGGGTTGCTGATGGTGGCGTAGATGGTGGTTTCGGTGGGGCCGTAGCCGTTGATCATCACCCGTCCGGGGGCCCAGCGGTCGACGATCTCGGGTGGGCAGGCTTCACCGGCGACCATCAAGGTCACTGAGTCCAGGCCGTCGGGTGACAGTGCTGCTGCCGCGGAGGGGGTTTGGCTGAGCACGGTGACGTGTTCGTCGATGAGGAGGGTGTGGAGGTCTTCTGGTGAGCCGGTTATGTGTTCGGGGACGACGAGTAGGCGTGCGCCGTGTAGTAGGGCACCCCAGATTTCCCAGACTGAGTAGTCGAAGGCGTAGGAGTGGCATTGGGTCCAGACCTGTGCCGGGGTGAGGTCTAGGCCGATGGTGAGGGTGTTGAAGAGTCGGGTGACGTTGTGGTGGGTGACGGCAACGCCTTTGGGGATGCCGGTGGTGCCCGAGGTGTAGATGATGTGGGCGATGTCGTGGGGGTTCGGGGTGGGTAGTGCGGTGTCGGGGTGGGTGTGAGTGTGGGGGTCGGTGATGTCGATGACGGTGACGCCGCGGCCGTTCAATCGGTCGGCCTGTTCGGTGGTGGTGATGGCGGCGATGGGGGTGGCGTCGGTGAGCATGAAGTCGATGCGGGTGTCGGGGTGGGCGGGGTCGATGGGTAGGTACGCTGCCCCGGTCTTGAGCACTGCCAGGATCGCCGCGATCGCTTCGGCGGAGCGGGAGCACAGCAGCGCGACGCACTGTCCTGGGCTTGCGCCGTGTTCGGTGAGCTGGTGGGCCAACCGGTTCGAGGTTTCGTCGAGTTCGCGGTAGGTCCACGAACGATCCCCGAACGTCAGGGCGACTGCGTCGGGGGTGCGGGCGACTTGGTCGGTGAACAGTGTGGGGATCGACATCGCCGGGACGGGCTGGGTCAGCACCGCGCGGTGACCGAACTCGTCGACGCGGTTGTGCTCCTCGGCGTCGAGCACATCCATCGAGGACAACCGCAGCCCAGGATCAGCGGCCATGGCATCCAATACCCGCTCGAAGCGCGCGATCAGCGTGGTGACGGTGCCGGGGTCGAATACGTCGGTGCGGAATTCAACCGATCCCGAAATTCCCTCGGGTTCACCGGAATCGTTGAATTTCTCGGACAGCGAGAAGGTGAGGTCCATGCGGGCGGTGTGGGTGTCGACCGGCATCTGAGTGACCTGCAGATCGCCCAACGCCAACCCGGCAGTCGGGTCACCGGTGCTTCCCGGCAGGTTCTGCCAGGCCAGTACCACTTGCACCAGTGGATGGTGCGTCAACGACCGGGTCGGGTTGAGCTGCTCGACGAGTACCTCGAACGGCACATCCCGATGCTCGAGAGCCGCCAGTTCCTTGCGGCGGACCTGGGACAGCAGCTCCGCCACCGTGGGGTCACCGGCCAAATCCATCCGAAGCACCAGCGTGTTGACGAAGAACCCGACCAACTCATCGAGTGCTGGATCATCGCGTCCGGCGATTGGGAAGCCCAGTGCTACCTCAGAACTCGCGCTGAGCCGCGACAGCAGCACCGCCAACCCAGCTTGGATCACCATGAAACTCGTGGCATTGTGCTCCGCAGCCATCTCACGCACCCGCTGCTGCAACCCCGCGGACCAATCCACCGCCACGTTGGCTCCGCGCTGATCGGCCACCGCCGGGTAGGGCCGATCCGTCGGTAGTTCCAGATGTTCGGGCATCCCCGACAGCGCAGCCCGCCAGTACGCCAGCTGCTCGGCGATGGGGCTGTGGGTGTCTTGGAGATCACCGAACTGCGTCCGCTGCCACAACGTGTAGTCGACGTATTGCACCGGCAGTGGCGGCCATTCCGGAGCAAGCCCCTGCGATCGTGCCGCGTACGCCGCGCTGATGTCACGCACCATGGGAGTCATTGACCACCCATCGAAGGCGATGTGGTGCACCACGATTCCCACCACGTGCTGGTCCGGTCCCACCGAATGGATCTGCACGCGAATGGGGATGTCGGTCGACAGTTCGAACCGATGGCCGGCCAGCGACGTCAACTCGCCGGCCACCTCCCGTTCCGGCGAGGACACCACCGATGCGCCGCCACGTCGCCACATTCCGGTCCCGGCCGGCAGCACGTGCTGAAATGGGACACCATCGCTGTCGGGAAATACGGTCCGCAGCGATTCGTGGCGGGCGATGACATCATCGACGGCCGTGCCAAGCGCCTCGACGTTCAATGGCCCGTCGATCCGGAACGCGCTCGGCATGTTGTAGGTCGCGGCCCCGTCCTGCAATTGCTCCAGGAACCACAGTCGGCTCTGGGCGAACGACAACGGAACCACGGCGGGCCGCTCGCCGACCACCAACGGCTCACGCCCAACCGCATCCTCACCCAGCCGGGGCGCCAACAGGGCTACCGTTGGTGCGTCGAACAAGGCGCGCAACTGAAGTCGGGAATCCAACGATCTGTTGATGGCGGCCATCACCCTCATCGCCGAGAGTGAATCCCCGCCCAGGTCGAAGAACGAGTCGTCGACGCCCACCCGCGTGAGTCCCAGAACCTGGGCGTAGATGCCTGCGAGGATTTCCTCGACCGCGCTTCCCGGGGCGCGATAGTGATCGACGTCCTGGTACTCGGGGGCGGGCAGGGCGCGGATGTCAAGCTTGCCGTTGACCGTCAACGGAAGCGTCTCCAGGGCCACTACCGCGGCAGGCACCATGTAGGCGGGAAGCCGATCGGCCAAGCTGGCACGTATTTCGACCGGTTCGGCGGTACCGGTGACGTAACCGACCAGCCGCGTGTCACCGGGATGGTCCCTGCGGACGACGGCCACCGCCTGCTCGACGCCGTCCACTCCGGCCAGTGCGGCTCGAACTTCGCCGAGTTCGATGCGATAGCCACGGATCTTGACTTGCCCGTCGGCGCGCCCGAGATAGCGCAACTGCCCGTCAGGGTCCCACCGCACCAGATCCCCTGTGCGATACATGCGCGTTCCGGGCGGCCCGAACGGGCAAGCGACGAATCGCGATGCGCTCAACCCGGCCCGCCGCCAATATCCGACGCCCACCCCTCGGCCCGCGACGTACAACTCGCCGACCGCCCCGGCCGGGACGGGACGTAACCACCCGTCGAGGACGAACAAGGCCGCCCCCGACACCGGCGCACCGATCGGCGGCGTACCCGAACTGGCCGTCAGTGGCGCAGTCCTGCATGCGCACACCGTGGTTTCGGTCGGGCCGTAGCCGTTGATCATGACCCGTCCTGGAGCCCAGCGATCGACGATCTCGGCCGGGCAGGCTTCACCGGCCACCAGTAGCGCCGCCGATCCCAAACTCTCGGGTGGCAGTGGTGCAAGTGCTGAGGGGGTTTGGCTCACCACGCCGACCCGTTCGCTGACCAGCAAGGCGCGAAAGTCCTCCGGGGTGCTCGCGACCGACTCGGGCACCACCACCAGCCGCCCGCCGAACAGCAGCGCACTCCAGACCTCTTCGACCGAGGCGTCGAATGCCAACGAATGCCACTGTGCCCACACCTGTCCCGGCAGGTGTGAGTTCAGTGACTTCAGCAGCTGGGTGACGTTGCGATGGGTCACCGCAACGCCTTTCGGGACGCCGGTGGTGCCCGAGGTGTAGATGAGGTAGGCGACGTCATCGGGATCCGGCGCCGATACCGACGTGCTGGGTTGGCTGTCGACGCGGGGGTCCGTGACATCGATGACGGCCAGGTCGCTTCCGGCCAGGCGTGACCGTAGCCCGGTGGTGGTGATCGCGGCGATCGGCGCGGCGTCGGCAAGCACGAACTCGATCCGGGCTGACGGCAGCGCCGGGTCGATCGGCAGGTAGGCCGCGCCCGTCTTGAGCACCGCCAACATCGCGGTGATTGCCTCGGCGGACCGCGAAAGGAGCAGCGCCACGTGCTGACCAGGGCCGGCCCCATGATCAGCGAGCAGGTGCGCCAACCGATTCGACGCCTCATCGAGCTCCCGGTAGGTCATCGAGCGGCCGTCGAAGATCACGGCCACCGCCTCGGGTGCGCGTGACACCTGTCCAGCGAACAACCCTGGAATCGACACCGCAGGGGGTGTGGGCCTGCTCAACACCTCCCGGTTACCCCACCTGCCCAGCCGGGCATCCTCGTCGTCGTCGAACAGATGGATTGACGACAGCCTCCGGTCCGGATCGGCTGTCATCGCCACCATCACCCGCTGCAGCCGTTCCGCCAACTCTGAGACGTCGAAGTTCGAAAGTGGTTGCCCTGCTCCTTCCGTGCCGAACAGCAGCTGATCGCCGAGGCCGGAGAAGAACAACCCGAAGCCGATCCCGAGGCCGGAATTGGTATACGACGCCGACGCCTTGGCGACACCGAAGTCCAGGGTGAACGCAGACGGGAGAAAATTGACGCTCACCCTCTGAGCAGGCGGCCCCGCGGCGCGGAAGCGGAGTTCTCGCTCCAGGCCTTGCACCGGAAACCTTTGGTGCTGCAGCGCCTCCCGGATCCGCGTGTCAACGTGCCGGCAGAAATCGGCGACCGTTGATTGCGGTGATACCTTCAGCACCAGCGGCACGACCCCGGCAATCATCCCGGGAAGTGTCTTCGACTCCAGACTGACTCGCCTGCTGACCGGGAAGTCGAGTACTACCTCGGGGCCCTCGGCGGACCACCCGTGCACCAATAGTGCGCACGCCGCGGTGATGACCGATGACTGAGGCGTGTTCCAGCGTATCGACAGCTCTTGAACCCGACGAATGACCGCGGGGTCCAGTCCAATTGGCGCAGATGCGCGCCGTGAGTCGCGCTGGTTTGCGGCCTGGGGAAGATCGAGCGTCGATCCGTCTGCGGATGGCAGGTGCTTGGTCCAATAGGCCTGATCTTCTGAATGCTCTTTCGACGCTTCGTATTCCAACTCGCTGGTGATCAAGTCAGCGAGCGAGCCGAAGAAGGCGGGTGGCACGGGCGCGCCAGAGACGATGGCAGAGTAGATGGTCGCAATGCGGTGGCCGATCAAGGCGATGCCCGAGGCATCTATCACGATGTGATGGCAGCACGTGAACAAATGAGACTCGTCGCGCCGCGTCTGAAACAGCGCAAACTCGAACAGCGGACCGCTGAGCGGCATCGGTGTGCGTTGGATCGCCGACGCAATGTCGTGGGCGTCCTGCACGGGATTCTGCGAGTGACTCAGATCGTGAACGGCCAGCTGAACGTTCGGGTGATCGACCACCCTTTGGAAGACCTGTCCATTCTCCTCGAAGAAGGCAGTCCGGACCGGTTCGGCCTCCTTCAGGGCCTTGCGGATCGCCCACTCGAGAGGTTGGCGTTCTACCGGACCCTCGATCCTCACGAAGAGACCAAGCTGCCAATCCGTACCGAACCGACCCGTTTGGTG
>NZ_JBOGDD010000487.1:0-3788 GCF_050701675.1 Mycobacterium sp.
CCCAAGACTTCGCCTATGTACAAAGCAACCGCGGCGACATTGGCAATGGTTCCCGGATAGTCCATCCGTGTGGGACCCACCACACCCATGCCGCCGAATACCTTGCCAGAGCTTCCGTACGTCGTGCTCACCACCGACGTCCCGGCCATCTGCTCGGCCGCGGTCTCGTGCCCGATGCGCACGGTCACCTTACCGGCCTCCTGCTGCACGGCCAGCAACCGCAGCACCACCACCTGCTCCTCCAGCGCTTCGAGCACCGAGCGCAAGGAACCGCCGAAGTCAGCGGTGTTGCGGGTCAGGTTGGCCGTTCCGCCGAGGAGCAGACGTTCTTCGGTGTGCTCGACGAGGGTTTCGAGGAGGACGGTCGCAGACCGTCCGACGGCGTCTCCGAGCTGGCCGTGTCCGACCAGCTGCGACGCCAGGTCGGACACCGCGATCGAGGCCGCACTGATCGGCTTGCCGTCCAGTGCCTGGCCCAGCCTCTCCCGCAGTTGCGCGAGCTGGCCGTCGTCGATGGGATCGCCGAGTTCCACGATCCGCTGGTCCACGCGGCCGGAGTCGGTGATCACGACGAGAAGCAGCCGGGCCGACGTCAGCCCGACGACCTCGAGATGGCGCACGGTGGACGTCGAGAGGGTCGGGTACTGCACGATCGCCACCTGCCGGGTGAGCTGAGCGAGGAGCTTCACCGCCCGGCGCAGGACGTCGTCGAGGTCTACGCCCGACTCGAGGAAGGTGAGGATCGCGCGTCGCTCGGCCGACGACATCGGCTTGACGTCGTCGAGCCGGTCGACGAACTCGCGGTAGCCCTTCTCGGTGGGCACACGGCCCGAGCTGGTGTGCGGCTGGGCGATGTAGCCCTCGGCCTCCAGCACGGCCATGTCGTTGCGGACGGTGGCACTCGACACGCCCAGATTGTGGCGTTCGACGAGGTTCTTCGACCCGATCGGCTCCTTGGTGGACACGAAGTCGGCGACGATGGCTCGCAGCACCTCGAAGCGACGATCATCGGCACTACCCACGGTTCACCTCCTAGACCTCATCATTTTACGTTGACCAGCAGCACCGATGCGCCGCGGCGCGACGTGGCGGTCTACGGATAATCTCCTTGCATGCCCACGCCGGATCTTCAAGGCAATCCGTCAGCGACGGTCCAGCGATGATCTTCAAGGGCGTGCGCGACGGTAAACCGTATCCGGATCACGGTCTGTCCTATCGGCAGTGGGCTCAGATTCCGCCCCGCCAGATCCGGCTGGACGAGTTGGTCACCACCACGACCGTCCTCGCGCTCGACCGGCTGCTGTCGGAGGATTCGACGTTCTACGGCGATCTGTTTCCGCACGCCGTGCGCTGGGAGGGCGTGATCTACCTCGAGGACGGCGTGCACCAGGCGGTGCGGGCCGCGTTGCGCAACCGCGCGGTGCTGCATGCGCGGGTGTACGACATGGACGTGCCGCTCTCCGAGCAGACCTGAGTCAGAACTAGTCCCCCGCGGTCAGAACGTCCCGTACGACGGCGTCGGCTAGCAGTCGGCCGCGGTCGGTCAGCACCAGCCGGTCGTCAAGACGGTCGACCAACCCGTCCGACACCGCGATCTGCGCACGCGCCGCTTCCGCGCCACCGAGATCGCCGATCGGGAGACCGCTGCGCAGCCGCAGTCGCAGCATGACGTCCTCGGTGTGACGCGCCTCGTCGTCGAGACTCTCGGAGTCAGCAACTGGCAGCCGGCCGTCTGCGAGCGCTTGCGCATAGGCGTTGGGGTGCTTGACATTCCACCAACGCGTCGCATCGACGAAACCGTGCGCGCCCGGCCCGGCCCCCCACCATTCGCCACCGTCCCAGTAGCCAAGGTTGTGCCTGCACTCGCCACCGGGGCGGCTCCAGTTGGACACCTCGTACCAGTCGAAGCCCGCGCCCGACAGTCGTGCGTCGAGCAGCTCGTAGCGGGTCGCGAGCACGTCGTCGTCGGGTGACGGGAACTCGCCGCGGCGCACCCTCCTGGCCAGAGCGGTCCCGTCCTCGACCACGAGCGCGTACGCCGACACGTGGTCGACGCCAGCGCCGATCGCGGCGTCAACGGAACGGGCCAGGTCGTCGTCGGTCTCCCCCGGTGTCCCGTAGATGAGGTCGAGGTTGACGTGGTCGAACCCTGCCGCGCGCGCATCGGCGGCCGCGGCGAGCGCCCGCCCTGGCGAGTGAACGCGGTCCAGCGCCGCGAGGACGTGCGGGGCGGTCGACTGCATGCCGAGTGAGACACGGGTGAATCCCGCGCTGCGCAGCTGCCCGAGCAGCTGGGGCGACGTCGACTCCGGGTTCGCCTCGGTGGTCACCTCGGCGTCGGGCGCCAACGAGAAGTTCGCGCGGACCGCGTCAAGTACGGCGGCCAGCCGCTCGCCTCCGAGCATCGACGGGGTGCCGCCTCCGACGAACACCGTCGACACGTCCGGGAGCGATCGTTGCGCCGACAGCCGGGCCGCCGCCAGGTCGAGCTCGATCCGCAGCGCCTCGAGCCAGCCGTCCGGGTTCGCGCCACCGAGTTCGGCGGGTGTGTACGTGTTGAAGTCGCAGTACCCGCAGCGGGTGGCGCAGAAGGGCACGTGGACGTAGACGCCGAACGGCTTGCCCACGTCTCTCACGTGGGGCATCGGGGCTCTTGCCGGTCGGACGGTCATTCGACAAGTCTTCCAGAGCCGACTTTTGCTCATCACGAGCGCAAGATTCGGCCGGTTGGAGCCGACGCCCCCCGGCGTGGCAGAATGTCAGACGTGACTGCTGCCCTTTCGACCACCCGCGTATCGCTGGTGATCCGGCGGCATGTCGACTTCAAGCGCGTATGCAGCTGTTGCTGTCTGCCTTGACGCCGTAGACCTGTCCACCTGTACTCAGCTGGCCGCCGGATCTGCGCCGCCGGACAGCCACCGGTGACACGCGCGATCCGAACGCCTGCTCCTCCCACGAAGGGGCCGTCGTATGACCCAGGCAGAATCCAAGCCCAAGCCCGTGAAGCGGCCCAAGGGCGACGGCCAGTGGGCGCTCGGCTACCGCGAGCCGTTGAACGCCAACGAGCAGGCCAAGAAGGACGACAACCCGCTCAACGTGCGTGCCCGCATCGAGAACATTTACGCCAAGGGCGGCTTCGAGAGCATCGACAAGGGTGACCTCCGCGGCCGTTTCCGCTGGTGGGGCCTCTACACCCAGCGCAAGCCCGGGTACGACGGCACCTGGACGGGCGACGACAACACCGACATGCTCGAGGACGAGTACTTCATGCTGCGGGTCCGCTGCGACGGCGGCGCACTGAGTACCGCGGCGCTGCGCACCCTTGGCGGAATCTCCACCGAGTTCGCCCGCGACACCGCCGACATCTCCGACCGGCAGAACGTCCAATACCACTGGATCCGGGTCGAGGACATGCCGGAGATCTGGAAGCGGCTGGACGCCGTGGGCCTGCAGACCACCGAGGCATGCGGCGACTGCCCCCGCGTCGTGTTGGGATCGCCGCTGGCCGGCGACTCGGTCGACGAGGTCATCGACGGGACGCCCGCGATCGACGAGATCGTGAAGCGCTACATCGGCAAGCCGGAGTACTCGAACCTTCCCAGAAAGTTCAAGACCGCCATCTCCGGCCTGCAGGACGTGGTGCATGAGATCAACGACGTCGCGTTCATCGGCGTCAACCACCCGGAGCACGGCCCCGGCTTCGACGTGTGGGTCGGCGGCGGGTTGTCGACCAACCCGATGCTCGGCCAGCGCCTCGGCGCATGGGTGCCGCTCGACGAGGTCCCCGA